>CAZJIR010000006.1:0-14332 GCA_964546095.1 uncultured Pirellulales bacterium | reverse complement strand
TCTTATCGAAAGTTCACAAAGATTTAGCGAGCATTTTGCAAAGTCATGGGGAGACTTATGGATTCTTTCGAGAACTCAACGATAGGTTTAATGGAGATTTGTTTCCTGGGAAGGGTGAAACTTCTAAAGAACGTGAGCAGGAGTGGAAAACTGAAATGGGGAAAGTGGAGGGGAAGCATCTGAAGCTCCTGTCAGAGTTTGTTAGGGGGGAGATGGAAATGGTGACAGGTCAGCGTTGCTTGTGGAAGAGATACGCGTTCGATGTTATTCCGCTTGAATTTATCAGCAGCGTCTATGAGGAGTTTGTGAGTGAGAAAAATGGTAAAGAGAAAAAAGGAGGGCAACCGGAGAAAAGGGTGGGGATTCACTATACACCCGGACATGTGGTTGACCTAATACTTGATCAAGTACTTCCGTGGAATAGCAAGAAGTGGGATATTAGAATCTTGGACCCGGCATGTGGCTCGGGAATATTTTTGGTGAAGGCATATCAACGTCTAGTGCATAGGTGGAAAATTGCACGTGGTAAACCCGGAGTTGGAGATCTCCGAAGTTTGTTGGAAGAAAATCTATTTGGGGTAGATAAGGACCGTAATGCGATACGAGTAGCCTCTTTTAGTCTGTATCTTGCGATGTGTGACGAAATTGACCCAAAGCACGTATGGCAAAAAAATGTATGGTTCCCGCGATTACGAGAGAAAAGATTGATCACGTCGGATTTCTTCGCAGAGGACAAAGATGGGTTCCGAACGAGTCGAGATCAAGGAATTTATGATCTGGTTATGGGAAATGCACCGTGGGGTTACGGGACTGATACTGAAGAGGGGAAAAGATGGGCTCAGATATGGAATTGGTCGATACCCAACCGAAATTTGGGTCCACTTTTCTTGTGCAAATCTGCAGCTTTGACGAAGGCTAGGGGGCAAATTGCAATGCTACAGCCTATTGGGACAATGTTATTTAATCGACACTCGACAGCTATGGCATTTCGAGAAAAGTTCTTTTCTAAGTTCACCGTTGAGAAGATATTTAATTTGTCCTCACTTCGATTTGGCCTTTTTAAGCGGGCGGTCTCGCCAGCATGCACCGTGGTCATTCGACCAGCAGGACCTTCTGAAGAACCAACGACTTACATATGTCCGAAGCCTAGACATACGAAGCAAGATGAATACTGTATAGTGGTCGAGCCGTGTGATATAAATTACGTTTACCATGAGGAGGCAATAAAGGGTCGTTTGGTTTGGGCAGTACTAGCTTGGGGCGGGCGAAGAGACCTTGCACTTATTCGTAAGCTGCGGCGGAGACCTTTTTTCACAATTGAAGATCTAGAAAAGAAAGGACATGTCCACGCAAGAAATGGCTTTAAGCGTGGGATACTACGAGCAAAAGAATATCCAGAGTCACAAAATATTCCTATATTAGAGAGTCACGAAATCTGGGATAGCTTGCCAATAGTAGTGGACTATGACCAGCTCCCTTTGAATACTAATACCATGTTCGAAAGATTCAGGGATTTGGAAAATTATATCCTCCCGCTCGTGATAATAAAGGAATCATGGACGGTGGAGGCCAAACGCTTCAAGACAGTTTTGGTTAAAGCTTCAAGTTCGAGCACCAATAAGTTACTGTTCTCACAGTCTTTCAGTGGGATCCGAAGCTCGGCTGTAAGTGAGTATAATATAAACACTGTTGCGCTTGCGATTAATAGCATTCTTGCCGTCTACTATTTTCTTTTAACAGGTGCGCGTATGGGTAGCTATCGACCGACATTATTATTAGATGATATACGTGAATTTCCCCTGCCGCAAACTTTACAACTAAGCGACAAAGAGCTAAGGGACATGTCAGAGGATGCTATCGATGAAAAGGTTAAGAAGGCATATGGACTTAAAGATGCGGAATGGGCACTTGTGGAAGATCTATTCAAGTATACATTGAGGGACTTCAAAGGTGAAGTGAATTCACCTGGCAGACGACCAACACGTACAGTGGATAACGAGTCTGCCTTAACGTCCTATTGTGAATATTTTATCCGTGTTCTCCGAGCCGGATTTGGAGGGGACAAGAAAATATCAGCTACTATTTTTACAGAAAGAGATGAGCCATTTTTGCCTGTACGATTAGTAGGTATACACCTCGATACACCAGGAGAGGCATTTATAAAGCCAGAGGGCATTGATTCACCAAAGTTAATCCAACGATTGAAAGATTTGGACAAGAAGTTTTTAAAAACGTCAAATCGGGTAACAGGTGGGAGTATCTTCTATCGGCGGGTCGCACGAGTGTATGACACTATGCTGATAGGGGATAGAAAAGTGCCGACTATATTTATTGTAAAGCCAGATCAGATTCGTTATTGGACAAGGTCTATGGCTATGAGGGATGCGGATGAAATAGCAGAAGATATTATGCTTTGGCGTGGAGGAGTAGAGTACAAATAATGTTGAGGGAGAGATAATTGGTTGCAAGGCAAACCTATTCAGAAAGGCGATGGCCGGAAACGCCAGAATTTAATTCTGTATTACGCAGTTGGAAAGAAGCTGGTTCTGTAGTACTTTTAGAACTCGTATGGAAAGGTTACGATCGTTTTTGCGCAGAGACTTTGTCGCAAGTTGATTGCTCTAAAAACGACGATGATTTAGAGAGAGACATCACGTCGCTTTTTGAACCAAAGATTCGTGAAGTAATGAGTGGGTATGAACCTTTTTATGTTCAGCATGAGCCTTATGAACATGAGAGTCGTCTTGGGGAAGGTGCGCAGCCTCCTCAATACGACATTGCCTTCAAACTGCGGTGCAATCCGAGAGTGATGTGGCCGTTGGAAGCGAAGGTATTGAGGACAAGTGGGAGCGTTGCTGATTATATTAATGAAATAAAATCTAACTTTCTAACATGCAGGTATTCTCCTTTCTCAAACGAAGCAGCTATGCTTGGCTATTTGTTGTCGGGCGATTCCAATGCGGTATTTAGGGACGTTGCGGACAAGGGAAGTTGGAAACTTAAGCCGCACATTCATTTTCCTAATAGGGACCATAGAACTTCGGATCATGAACGCCAAATTCCAAAGGGGAAGTCATACCCTGTTAAGTTTCGCTGCCACCATTTGGTTCTTCAACTCCAAATTTTGTAAGTGTTTGGCTGATAGGAGATTTTATTTGGCTCTATATATAATTTTGCCTAAGATGATTTTTCTAAGATATGTTGGTTAATCGGCCCGGTGGGAACGCTAGCGGGGAAAGATTTTCAGAAGATTTTTGTTGAAATTTGCGTCAAAGCCGTTAGAATTTGGCGTTTAAGGTATTTCGGAGTATTGAATTTATGAAAAAAGATATTCATCCAAAATATAACAAAGTGGTCGTTCACTGCGGTTGCGGCAATACTTTCGAGACCCGCAGCACGGCGAAAGAAATACACGCAGAGATATGTTCGATGTGCCATCCGTTCTACACGGGAAAGCAGAAATATGTCGATACGGCCGGTCGAATCGAGCGGTTCCAGAAGAAATACGGCAAAAGCTACATCAAGAAGGACAAAAAAGACAAGCGGCAATAGCTTGTTCTTGAGGTTATAATACGAGCTCCCCCGCCGTTTTGCTATGCAAAAGCGAAGCAGCGGGGGGGCTTTTCGTTCTTTTGGGCAGACGCAATCGGGCAATAATTAAGATGCGCGTGAGCTTTTGGATTGTCATTTTTCATCTTTAGCGAACTATATTTATGGCGGAACAGAAAGATAGCTTATTGGTAAAACTCGACCAGGTCGAGGCGCGCTACAGCGAAATCGAACGGCAAATTACAGACCCGAAAATCGCTGGCGATTCGGCTAAGCTGATAGCCCTGTCAAAAGAGCAGGGCAAGCTGAAAGCGGTGGTTACAAAATATCGCCGGTACAAAAAAACAGTAGCCGGTATTAAAGAGGCCGAGCAGATATTAGCCGACAGTACCGCCGACGAAGATTTCAGAGAATTGGCAAAAGAAGAGTATCAGCAGCTTGAGGGTAAGAGGCAGAGTTTGTTCGATGAGCTCGTAAACAGCCTTGTGATGGCTGATGATATGAGCGTCGATTCGGTAATAATGGAAATACGGGCGGGCACCGGCGGCGAAGAGGCGGCTCTGTTTGCACGCGACTTGTACAATATGTATGTCAGATACGCCGATAATCGCAAATGGAAGGTTGAACAGTTAGATTTCAGTGCATCTGAGAAGAATGGCTTTCGGGAAGTCATATTCGGCGTCAAAGGCCCAGGTGTTTGGTCTGAATTAGGGTATGAAGCCGGCGGGCACCGTGTCCAAAGAGTCCCGGAGACCGAATCCCAGGGTAGAATTCATACATCGGCGGCAACGGTGGCGGTTTTGCCTGAGCCGGAAGAAGTCGATATCCAAATAGCTCCTGAGGATGTTATCGAGCATGTTAGCAGGTCAAGCGGGCCGGGGGGGCAAAATGTCAACAAAGTCAGCAGTGCCATCAAGCTCGAGCATATCCCAACGGGAATTACCGTAAGTATGCAGGAAGAGCAAAGTCAGCATAAAAACCGTGCCAAGGCATGGCGAGTCCTAAGAAGTAGGCTTTATGAGCATCATCAGAGCAAAAAAAGAGCCGAGCGCGATTCACAACGCAAAACGATGATTGGCTCAGGCGACAGGTCTCAAAAAATCAGGACATATAACTATCCGCAGAATCGTGTAACCGACCATAGAATCAACTTGTCGCGTTACAGCCTGGATAAAATCATGGCCGGTGATATGAGCGAGCTGATTGCGGCGATTAAAGATTACGACAGAGAGCAAAGACTGAAGAACCTGTAAAGTCTGGAGTCTTATTTTATGATAATCGTTGTTACCGGAATGGTTGGTGTTGACAAGAAAAGCTATCTTGTGAAGGTTTGTCAGTACGCCGCCGAAAATAATAAAGAGGTACTGCTTTGTAATGTCGGTGACCTGATGTACGCAGAAGCGCCCGATATCCCACCAGGGAAAATTCTGGACATCCCGATGAAAAGGCTAAGCTCACTTCGCCGCAGTGTTTTCAAAGACATTATCGCCAAAGCCCAAAATGCGCCCAATCTGATAGTTAACACCCATGCAACATTCCGCTGGAGGCATGGCCTTTTCCCGGCGGTGGACTTCGACCAGATGCGCCAACTCAACGCCGATATGTATATTTGTTTAATTGACGGCGTTAGCGCACTGCACAGCCGTCTTGTCGCGGAACATTCTGTCGAACACTGTCTGAAAGATTTGATTGTCTGGCGGGAAGAAGAAATCATCGGCACGGAAATGTTATGTAAAGGTATTAATGAAAGGAGTCCTTTTTTTTGTCTCGCACGTGGCACTGAGGAGCAGACCACCGAAACGTTTTACAAACTGGTATTTGACAGCAGGACTAAAAAAGCATATTTAAGCTTTCCAATGACCGCAATTGAATATATGCATGACGTAAAGCGGGAAATTGACGAATTTCGAAGATTGATGAAAAGAACTTTTATCTGTTTCGACCCTGCCGATTTGGAAGAATCATATTTACCGCAAAAGGCCAAACAGGCCCAGCGTGAAGGGCTGGATTTCATTGAGGTGCTGGTATTGGGTCGAAAGGTTAAGCTGAATTTGCACGAGGTTAAGCAAATCGAACGTGATATTAACAGCCAGATATATGCCCGCGATTTTATGCTCATCGACCAGTCAGATATGATAATCAGTTTTATCCCGACTTTGGCAGATGGGCGAGCCGCAATATCCAGCGGCGTTGAAAGAGAACTCCAGCACGCTCATGAGGCTGCTAAAGAAGTCTATGTCATCTGGACGGCAAAACAAACCCCATCAGTGTTCGTTACACAAACCGCAACGGCGGTTTTCAATACAATAGCTCAAGCCGTGGAATATTTTAAGGAGAAAGAATATGCAAAGTGAACAGAGTTATGAAAACTTTCCCATCTGGGCGCCTTTACTTTCTTATGCTTTGTCTTTATCAATTTATGTCTTAGGGGCCTATATTTTCTCTCAAATCGACTTTTTCTATACGGTTCTATATCTGATGTTTTGCTTATGGGTCGAGCTTAGGATATTAAAGTATAGCTGCGTGAATTGCTACTATTATGGCAAAACGTGTGGTTTGGGCAGAGGTAAACTTTGTGCCTTATTCTTTAAAAAAGGAAATCCTGAGGAATTTGCTAAAAAAGAATTCTCGTGGAAAGATTTGATTCCAGATTTTATGGTTTTAATATTTCCTCTTGTAGGTGGAATTATCGTTTTAATCAGAGATTTTACCTGGCTGGTATTGGCGTTAATGTTGATGTTGGTGGTACTTTCGTTCTTTGGAACTGCCCTGATAAGAGGTTCGTTAGCCTGTAAGTACTGCAAGCAAAAGGAGCTTACAGGCTGCCCGGCTGAGCAGTTGTTCAATAAAAGCGCCAAGACTGCAGGCCCGTAACTTTTACAGCCAGCCTTAACAAGAAAGGCTATACAACAAGTGGCAATCACGAATGAGACACAATTAGCAGGTTGTATCGACCATACCCTGCTCGATGCCACGGCGACTAAAGAGAAAGTCGAACAGTTATGTAGGGAGGCTATAGACTACGGTTTCCATACGGTTTGTGTTAATCCCCGATGGCTTCCGTTAGTGGCTGAGCGATTGCATAATACGAAAGTAAAGGTCGGCGGTGTAGTTAGTCTTCCGCTTGGCGCCGACCTGACTAAAATCAAAGTCGCCCAGGCTAAAAAAGCTGTTTTTGCCGGTGCTGATGAAATCGATATGGTTGCTGATTTGGCCTCGATAATAGAAGGCAATTCGAAATATCTGCAAGGTCAGGTACAGGCTGTGCTGAAAGTCTGTCACTCGATGAGGCCGGCGGTTTTGCTAAAAGTGATAATCGAATCGGCGGTCCTTAACGATGAGCAAAAGAAATTTGCCTGCCGTATTCTGGACAGGTCTGGTGTCGATTTTATAAAAACCAGCACGGGAATGAATCCGGCTGGCGGTGCGACTATTGATGATATAAAACTAATGAAAGAAGCGGCCCCGCATTGTAAAATTAAAGCTGCCGGTGGGATAAAGACTACGAAACAGGCACTTGAAATGCTGGAAGCCGGGGCTGAAAGGATAGGCACTTCTTCGAGCGTACAGATTATAAATGAATTCAGAGCAGGACAACAACAGTAATGACAATGGCAGCAGTTCCCGAAACGGATAGACATATTTTGTGTAAATTACACTATAAAAAAATCCGCGCATCAGCAAATTTGCCGGGACTGAACGAGACATTCTCACGATTAAAATCGGCATCAATTCTTGGCGGAAATGCAGCCAAGGCCGATGCAGACGGATTCAGTTACTGGGCGGCGGAGCCTAAAGAAGTATTCGAGTTTCGAGCAGGTCAAAAAGAGCCATTTCAAAAACTACACGAAGTCCTGACGAAATATAAACTTCAGCAGGAAGTAACGACCGGTTTGCCGAAGGGGATTTTCTGTGGCGGATGGATTGGGTATTTCAGCTACGAGCTTGGAAGGTATATTGAGGAGGTTTCGGAGACCACAACAGATGACCTTCGAATGCCTCTGATTCGACTGTGCTTTTACGACCGACTTATTGCTTATGACCATAACGAAGGATTTTTTTGGCTAATCTCCCTGCAGTTGTCGAGCGATTCTGAAAAACCGCAAGAGAAGCTTGCCGTTCTGGAGCAGTTATTGACTGAATCACAAAAGATTCGCGTGCCAAAGCCCAAGTCTGTCGACCTCGATGATTTAGATTTTTCACAGATTCGCTGCAATATGGACAAAGACTATTACCTGCGGACGGTAGAAAAGATAAAACGTTATATCTACGATGGTGAGGTCTATCAGATTAATTTTTCGCAGCGGTTCGAGTGTCCTTATGATGCCTCGCCAATACGGCTTTTTCACTGGCAGAACCATTACAATCCAAGCGGTTACGCGGCGTATATCGACGGCGGCGATTTTCATATCATCAGTGCATCGCCCGAGATGTTTATTACAATTGCCGACGGTATCATTAGTACCAAACCAATAAAAGGCACACGAAGGCGCATCGATGAAACGGGGCTGAAGAAACTGCATGCCGAGCGTACCAATAAGAGAAATTTCGATGAGCTTGTTGCCAGCGAAAAGGAACGGGCCGAGCTGAATATGATAATCGACCTTGAGCGTAATGATGTCGCTAAAATCTGTGAGCCGGGCACGAGGAAGGTGGTCCAGTCTCGAACGATTGAAAGCTATCCGACGGTTTTTCACGCTATGGCGACTGTGGCCGGTCGGCTTCGGGAAGATGTTACATTTTGCGATGTCTTAAAAGCGATGTTTCCCGGCGGCTCTATCACCGGCGCTCCGAAAGTCCGCTCGATGGAAATTATCGATGAGACCGAACCTACAAGCCGGGGTGTTTACACGGGAAGCATCGGCTTTATCGGTATAGACGGTAGTGTGTGCTTGAACATTGCGATACGAACGATTATTATCAGCGGCCGAAAGGCGTTTGCCCAAACCGGCGGTGGAATAGTTGCGGATTCCGACCCGGAGGCCGAGTGGCAGGAAACTATTACGAAAGCAAGAGCGCTTTTAGCAGGAATGAAAGCGACGCAAAAAAGTAAGCAGCGGATAGTTAATATGAAGTTAGATACGAAATCAAAGAAGCGAGGAGTTAAACACCGGGTGCTATATAATGGAAAAAGTTTTTCTTAACGATAAGCTGGTTGGCATCGATAAAGCCCGCGTGTCGGTTACCGACGGCGGCTTTTTGTATGGGACGGGGTTGTTCGAGACGATGCGAAGCTATAACGGCGTTGTTTTTGCGCTGAAGGACCATCTGGACAGGCTGTTTTTTAGTGCAAAAAGTTTATCCGTTAAGTTTTCGTTCGACAGAAAGTATTTTAAGGATGCTGTCTATAAGGTGCTGAAGGCTAATGAGCTGACCGATGCCCGGATACGATTGACATTAACGAGCGGCCCGATGGCCGAGTCCGAACAGCAGCGTAAACCTACGGTTCTTATTACCGCCATTAAGCTCGAACCTTATCCGCCTGAATATTATAAAAAAGGTGTTCTGGTGGTGCTGTGCCCGTATAGGCAAAATACGAGTGAGCCTACTTTCGGACATAAGACGACAAGCTATTTCTCACGGATTCTTGCTTTGAACGAGGCGCATCGAAAAAAGGCGGCCGAGGCATTGTGGTTCACCACGGACAACCGCTTAGCCGAGGGGTGTGTGAGCAATGTGTTCTTAGTCAAAGACTCAACTCTCTATACGCCGCCGATTAACACGCCGGTCCTGGCGGGTGTAACGAGAAAAACCGTTTGTCAGGTTGCCGTAAATAAATCGATGAAGCTGGTTGAAAAGGACCTGTGCATAGATGATGTTTTGGCCGCCGAGGAGGTTTTTTTGACCAATGTGATTATGCAGATTATGCCGGTAACTGCGATTGAAAAGCATACCGTCGGTGACGGCGGTGTCGGTGCAATGACTGAAAGATTACAAAAAAACTTTGATAATCTTATCAAAGAGAATTGCAAGCCAAAAAAGCGAAGGAAACAAGCATTACTGAGCAAGAATTCGGACTTTTTTAATTTGACCAACTTGGTTTAATGTGTTAAATAGATTTTATACTGAGAATGTCCCTCAGTTTATACAACTGAGTAATTTGAGAAAAGGAGGCTTAAAATGGCTCAAGCCCTTTGGTGCAACCTGTGTAACAGGAATGTTGTTCCACAAAAGAAATTCAATTGGCTCGTTGCTATTTTCCTTTGCGGAATTTTCTATTTGCCCATCTACTTACTTCAGAAGGCCAAATGCCCCATCTGTCAGGGAGTTAACTTTGGTCCTGCCAAGGCAGAGGAAATGGGAAAAAAATAAATGTCATTTACAGATAGGATAAATCCGCCGCGTGCTTCACCTACTTCCGGTGATATTCGGTGGAGCATGCTTATCTCGCATCATCCACCTTGTGACTATGACCGTACTTTTAAAATTGCCAGTATTCGGATTTGCACAAGGTGCTTTGGCGTTTTGCTTGGAGTGATCGCCAGTGTTCTACTGCAAGTAAACTCGGACATTTCAGCATCCATAATTCCCATATTGGTGTCATTTCTCTTGCCACTTCCAGCTGTTGTTGATTTCACAGCTCATGAATTAGATTTGTGGCGAAGTAATAATGCCAAGCGCTTGGCCTCAGGGGTGCTTTTAGGTTTTGCTGTGGGCGTAAGCGGGTATGCTATTCTTGATGGCTACATATTCGTAGGTTTCTTGGTGATTGGATGGCTCGCTATATTGGAATTCGTAGTTGCCGTGACACTGCGATATGCCGGCCGGCTAGATGGATACGTCGAACGATATGAGAAAGGAGTCCGAAAAAGTTTCGATGAACTTGTTGAAGGGAATTGTAAGACCAAAAATAACACAGAAATGGAAGGAGAAAAAATGAAAAATGTAATGATTGTTTTAGTAATGATTCTGTTTTTGTTTGTAATGCTGGTAATACCAGCGAGGGCCAATTCTGAAGAAAAAGAGAAACTTGTTGAGCAGATAGATGTAAGAGTAAAAGTATATTCAGACAAAAACGTGTTTCCCTCACCTCCAATTTCTCTCACTCTCAGAATGACAGCACCCAACTTAGTTGAAAAAGTTGAAACTATTTATTTCGCAGCTCTTGATTATCAATTTTTTTCTTTGAGATCTCTTCATTTTGCAAAAGAATTCTTAAATGAAGGCGAGGTAGCCAAGAGCAAAAAGTATATTGAAAAAGCAGATAGATACTACAAACTTGCAACTTCACTTCAAAGAGATTCATTAAATGTTTTGCAGAGTACAATTTCTGCTGCAGAATGGATGGTTGTTTATAAAGCATCTAGGACTGCATTAGGGTTCACTGCTACTGGTCTTGGAGTTGCGAGTTCTACCCTTTTCGATATAGGAACATTATATACTGATTATTTATTAGATACCTCAGTAATGCCCATTGAAGAAGCTAAAAAGAATTTAATTGCCAAGGCTATTTCAAACGTACTGCTTCGGTTTACGGGAGCTTCGGACCTTATCGGTGACACCGTTAAGCAGGGCTGGGGTTCCTCTCAGGCTTTTCCCGTTCTGCAGAAAATTATGGGCTCATCGGACTTTAAAGACGCAGTACTTAAAGAGTTCATGCGTCTGGGAGGAGATGTTGGTGACTATGTTGCTCGAAAGACAATAGAAGAAGCGTTGGAGAGGATTATTAGAGGAACTATCACTCCTTCTTTTTCTAAAGATGAACCAATTGTCGAATCGAAAACTGTTTATGATGTAATCGAGAAAGATGATAAGAGATCGCAAGCTAATACTGGTACCGAAAAACAATCCAAAGATATTTCTCCAGAAGATAAAACTAAGTTTTCCACGAAACAGCTCGACAACGGTGTTATATTCGGCGACGATTTTAGCGTTGCCATTGTTAAGATTCGACGTTACCCGACAAAAACTATAATCTGGTTAGCTTTTAGGAAAATTTCTGAAGACTGGCGGCCTGTGAGAAAGAAATTAAGATTAAGAATTGTTGACTATCGGCAAAACAAATATGAAACTTATTTTGAGATCAACGGTGGTATATTCTCTCTTAAAGGTGAGCCTCCTGATTTAGGGGATTTACCATCCGGTTTTACTTGGATTACTTGGGTGGAAATTAGAAAAATACCTGAAATAGCGCCGATTGCCAAAATTGAGATAGAAAATTTTGATTTAGATTTTAAAAAGCCTAAACTTCCTGATCTCGGGTTTGAAATGAAACCTGAACAACTTCTTTCTCCCGGCGAGGAAATACAGATGAATAAGCACCTTTCTTTTCAAGTAGGTAATCTCCTTGTCAAAGATGAGTTTCCAGGCTCTTTAGGCAGAGGAAAAGAATTTGACATTACCCTACCACTTGTGGTTAGAAATAACGATTATAACGCTCGTTCGATGGCAAAACTCGTCATCGGTGCACTATTGGAGGATGGAAGATTTATTCCGCCTAGTACAAGAGGATGGGAAGGGCCTGAAATTAAAGCACTATCAACGGAAAATTATAATATTAGAATTTGTATCGGATTTGAGAAGAATTTAGGAGGCGTAATCTCAATTCCTCATTTGCTGCTTTTGTACAAGTACCCTTTTCCTACTACGGGGTATCAGTTTTATCGATTTTTCCCAATTTCACCAGAGTTAAAACACCGGTGTTTAGAGATAAAAAACTCTCATTTGGTACTCGAAAGTGCCAAAGCGAAGTTGGATAGATGGTGTAGTGAAAACATGTCACATCTCCGCGGGTTTCAGATTAATGACTATACCATAGTTGGACACAATATTTGGGCAATAGGGTCTCGACCGGTTTATACAGGCCCCGCACGTGTAATCCACAGCCCAGATGGTGGCAATAATTGGAACGTTTTGTGGAAGCATGATAAAATGGTGTTAAAAAAAGTGCATTTCCTTAATGAAGAAGAAGGGTTAATAGCTACAAAGACAACTATTCTTGAAACATCCGATGGTGGCAGAACATGGAATGTTCTCTTGACTGTCGGGCACATACCTGTTCTTGCTATTGCGCGAATCGAAGATTTTGTAGTTGAGGGTAATAAGTCAACGTCCGTCCGCTTGAAAGGCTGGATGGGCGAGGCGATCAAAACAACCGATGGCGGCAGGACTTGGTACCTTGTTGGGCGCGGTGGTCCAAAATTAAGAACTCGAGATGGTGGAAAGACATGGCAGAAAGTAGATGCTACAGAGTCGACTCCCGTCGAGGTTCCATCACCGATCCCAACAAAAGAAAAGGAACCAGCTAAACAAATTGAGAAACAAGTGGAAAAAACCGTTAAATCACTGCTTGATCGATTGCTTAAAAAGAAACGATAAAGCCGAATATTTTCAATATCAAAACTGAATTGACTCTGTTTGTAAAATAAAACCAGCGCTGAGAGCGTTTCTCAGTTTTGAAATTTAGTAATTGAATAATTCTATGAAGCGAAAGGAGGAAAAAATGAAGAATGTAGTGATCGTTTCGGGAATGGTTTTGTTTGCCCTCGGGATGATGGCAGGATGCGGTAAGAAAAAGTTGGAAGGAGAAGCGGCCGAAAAGGTGTTCCGTAAACTGGAACCAGCTATTGAAGCCGGGAATATTGACAGAATAAGATCGCTTATGAAAAAGAATCCGGGAATAATCAATGCCAGAGATATAAATGGCTGCACTTTAGTACACAAAGCTATAAAAGAAGGAGAGAGGAACGAACAAGAAGTAGTTAAGCTTTTTATTAGCAAGGGTGCTGATGTCAATACTAAGGATCTGGATGGTCAGACTCCTCTCCATTATTGTGCTAAAGGAACTCCTTACTATGGCTCCTCGATTGAAATGGGCGCTTTAGCTGAACTTCTTATTGAGAAAGGTGCTGATATTAATGCACGAGACAACGAAGGCAGAACTCCGCTTATCCTGGCTAAGTCCGCCTGGAACTCGGTTGTTGAGAACGTTCTCTCAAGGCACGGGGCAAAAGAATAAGCGAGCTGCTATAATGACACCTTAAAGCAACCACGGATTTATTAGGCGTGAGTGCGGGCGAGCAAATGAAGATAAAAGATATTGCAGAGCAAATAGAAAGAATAGTCCCGCTTAAGCTGGCGCAGGACTGGGACAATGTGGGATTGTTAATCGGCGAGCCGGGGAAAAATGTAAAAAACATTTTGCTGACCATCGATATTACCGGAGATGTTGTCGCCGAGGCAAAAAGACTGAAAACAGGCCTGATTATTAGTTATCATCCGGTAATTTGGGACGGCCTGAAAAAAATTACATCTGCCGGCTCTACAGGTGTTGTTTATAACTTGATTCGTTCCGGGATTGCAGTCTTTTCAATACATACCGCTTTGGATGTTGTCGCAGGCGGAGTCAATGACGGCCTTGCCGGGATTATTGGCATTGAAGAGCCAAAGCCTATTGGTGATTATGTGAATGTCCCAACCGGCGATGATTACAAGCTTATTGTTTTTGTCCCTCTCGAATCTTTAGCCAAGGTGTCGAATGCTGTATTTGCCGCCGGCGCAGGAGCAATAGGCAACTACAGCCATTGTGGCTTTGGCGCCCAGGGAACGGGCACTTTTTTGCCTCTCGAAGGAGCGCAGCCAGCCATCGGAAAAAAGGGAAAACTCGAGAAAGTCGCGGAGATAAGGTTCGAGACAATTGTACCGGCTGAGAGACTTGACAAGGTTGTGGCCGCAATGAAAAAGGCGCATCCTTACGAAACTCCGGCTCTTGATGTCATAAAACTTTACAATAGTCAAAACCGGTTCGGCCTGGGCAGAATCGGTAAATTGGCAAAGCCCTTGC
>CAZJIR010000005.1:0-23126 GCA_964546095.1 uncultured Pirellulales bacterium | reverse complement strand
GGTTTCGCGCAAGAAAGCTTACTTGTGTACTGACAATGAGTAAATTCGGTGCTATAGGTACTTTCAAAGATATGGATTGCATTTTTATTGCGTATCCGTTGATTAGGGCAGACGAAGTCGTGGATACCACTGGATCTGGAGATGCTTTTGCGGCAGGAATGGTGTCATATCTTTGCGAAAAAAGACATTTTGATATGGGCGACTTTATGAGAGCTATGCAGAGAGGACGCGTTTGGGCATCTTGTGCCTGTAAGTCACTAGGTGGAATAGGAAAAGAACCGGACGAAGAATTGGCGAAGTTCTTGCGTGAACATCCTGGTTGTGAAGAAAAGCCTGTTGAGATGAAAGAAACAGGCCACGCGGAAGAAATTATGGGATTCATAGATCTTGCTCACCGATAAGTTAAAACACAGAGTCTCCACCCTACAAGAAGAGATTCCTATGTCAAGCACCTATATGCCTGACGGACCTGTCCATTTTTATATCCGTTACGGATTTGGGGATTTGCTTGCACACAAGTCTCCTGAAACCCTTAGATGGGGATGATGATGGCTTTATCAAAGTGTAAAAAACGTAAATACCACTTGCCAGCACCAGGAACAACAGGATGGAAAAAACTATCAGAAAATACTTATTTTGACGTGTCATTATTTTATTTCTCTGATATTATTATTTCTTTCCTTTTTGTATGATTTTATCAATACCCTTGTCATAGTCAGGATTATTATAGTATCCATCATCATAGTACCACAGGCCATCGATAAGCTCCCTATTGTCTCCGAATTCAAGTGCGCTATGAGGCTTTTTATAATCCTCAGGATATGCATGTACTCCAAAGCGGCCAAGTCTTCCGAATGTTTTTTCCACCGCAACACGTCCGTCTTCGTGGATGAAGATATAACTTGGTTTAAGGTCCAGAATTGGTTGGGGGAACTCCACGATATCGGGATTATTGTTCGACTGGATGTAATACATTCCGGGTTTTATATCTCCTGTAGTTACCTGTTTCGAAAGCTCTCTGCATGCTTCCAACAGGACCTCGTGGTCCGTCTTGCATAATAGTTTTGTTCTCGACCCTTTCACTTTCTGGTATTCAATAAACGTTAAAACTATGAATCGTTGAGAATATAATATATATAAAGAAAAGACGGCAACGAAGGTGACAATCAAGGCAATAACTATTTTATTAACGCTTGCTTTATGAGCTTTCATTTTCGAGTCCTTTTTTATCTTAGTTTTTGGTTTTGACCTTAAATTCGTACTGCTCGATTATGCCGTGTCGACAGTTCTCAACTCCGCAGCGGAGAGTAAAGCCATTCTCGGTAATTTCGTATTCAAAGTCCCTGCCGGTATATGGGTCTTTTGGTAAACCAGGCGGTAGTGTCTTGGGCAATTGGCCTGTTTTCACCACGACAAGGTAGAGCTCAACAGCGGTCTTGACAGCGTTGATATGGGCCTGGTGACCAACATAGAATGGATACTGACACATAGGTGGCTTAATAATACTACCTATGCCAGATATACTTATGATATGTGCTACTACCGGGTCATCGCCATGTTCGGCCTTCAGCTTATCAACAAGTCTTTGTATTTGGCTACACTTCTGCTCATAAGTCATTTCACTGTCTATAACTCGGAAAATCGAATTCAATAAGCGTAGAAACGGCTTGCGGGCGCGCGACAGAATCTGCTCATCTGTTAAATTTCGTACGTTTTCCTTAGCCTGTTCGTCCTCGGCTTTTTCTATGAATTCATTATTAAGTTTAGCCAGACGAGTAGGATTCATTAGCATGCCATTAAAAAAAGATTTGAAGTCCGCCTGTAACATTTCAGTAAAAGATGCAGGTTGCGCCTGCATAAAAGCAAGTTGGCCTTGAAACCAGTTGAGAATATCCTCATCCGGCGGTATCATGCCAAGCACGTGACGGACCATTTTAAGGGCACGTCTATCGGTATTCAGCGAGTGAAAATACAATTTCGGGTTTTCGCTAAGGTCTTCGCCAAGGTGCCTGGCAAATCGCCTTAATGTCAGACAGCCCTCCAGTGCAGCACGGTAATGTCCATCAGCAGCAAGCGTCCTTGCATCCGCGAACTGTATAAGGGTCAGGTACCGAATTTCATTTGTCCAACCTATCTTGTTGAATATTACTCCTGGCTCATGCCATGTTCCCCAGTTACATTGCGGCATCCGGGATGCGGTTTCGGTAATTTTTATCATGGGTAAACAGTGCCCCAGATATGTTCTGACCTGTCTGTCGGACTCGGCACCCGTAAGAACACCTTCGAGCTTTCGGGTGATGGCTAAATTTGCCTCAGGACGAAGCAGAAATGCCTGGTAATACAACAGAGCTGCATTATCCGGGTTCGGTGGTGCAGTATCTTCGGCCCAGGGAGTGATTTGAGCGTTTCTTTTCTCATAATTTTTTTCAGCTCGCCGTTCCTTTGCAGCAGTTGTGGCACGGTGCATCAACTTAGCCATTTCCGACATCTCGGGTTCGGAATCCTCTGCTTTGGTCTGGCCGGACGTTGCAGCATGTGCTCCGAGTGTGCATAAGAAAATAATGCAATAAATTATGATTTTATTGTTGAGATTAATACTGTTCATAATCGACCTCCTGCGGGGTTTACATTTTACCGGCTTAAATACGGGACGATCCGCAACATTAAAAAGACGGAAACGTACCGAATAAATCATACTCGCGTTGCTTCATTATATTATACGCAAATCGGCCTGAAAATAATCAAAAAAATCGGGAGTGACGTGTTTTTAGTGTGGCCGGCTTCGCTAAAGCTTCCGCCGAGCTAGGCAGAGCACACTTTTAAAGTAAAAAGGCAAAATTACAGATTAAAATTCAAAAATTTTAATAGGAATCTTATTTTCGTTGTGGAGACTGACTTAAACTTTACTATTAAAAATCATTTATTTTTTTCATTAAGGTCATTATCCTCGCTATATTTTAGAAGACGGCGATAAGTTAATTCAAAAATGTATTTCCCTCTGCTTTTCAAATTATTTCTTATCTGACTCCTTATCTTCTTCATCATATTGTTTACAGCTTCTTCAGTTTCTGGATTTCCATAGATTTGTTTTTCGAAATCTGTCATGTTTTTGATAAGTTCTTTGTTTAAACGTGAAAATGCTTCAATTTTATCGTCTGGATTTTCCAATAGCTTACGATATAGTATTGAGAGACGAGCACACAACTCTGTATGTCTTACAACAAAGAAATCTGAAACCAAATTAAATGGGTCAACATCGATTAATGGATTTCTTGATTTCTCAGATTGAGGCTTATGAGAGAACGCGGAATACCTTGCAATAGACTCAAAATCGACATTTGTCCTGTTTTCGTTTTTTTGTGCAAACTCAGGGTGCTTACTGAATAGCATACTAATAAGTAAATCATATTGAGAGTTAAAGGTTTTTGTTGGACGATAGTTAATTTCGGCATTAAACATTTCTTTAAGAGCCTGGTTTGTATAATACCTTTCAAGAATACCTCTTTGAGTAAATGGCGATATTCTATCGAGATTATCCAAATCTGAATCCGCCACCTCCTGAAAAATTAGTGCTGATATTAATAAAGATACACTATCAGCAATTTGAATATTACCTGCGCCCAAGGGCTTTGCTTTAAGCATGTGTTTTTCAAGAATAACCAGTTGCCTAAGATTTGCAAGCCGTGTTTTTGAATCCATCTCATCATTCATGGCGCTCCAGGCAATTCTGGATAGACCTTTCAATAGATGTTTAGCCTTTTTTGTCTGGAATGGCTCCTCTTCGTCTTTAATCTGGCCGGTATTCTTGTAGTATCTGTAACTGTGTATCACACCAATTTCCGTCTTTTCACACAACTCTTTGACAACTTTGGAGTAATCTCCTGAGACCATATTTGCATCCGAAAATACAGCAAAAGAATCAAGTTTTGTAGAGCCGCGATTTTCTTGGGCTTTCACTACTGATGTTATACTCAATGGCAACTCTGTGATAATGCAGGATAGAATCAACAATCCTGTATATGTCAGGTATTTGTGAATTTGGTCATTATTTTTATATTTAAACATTTTACTTCTCCTATAAAATAATTGTTATTGTGCTCTTTTTTAAATTTCTTAATGATATATTCTTATTATGGTACAAGGCCTAACTTTAACAGCCAAGCCACGCGAATAGTATCATAATCGTTGCATTGTGTTGGTGGCACTAAATTAACATTACAATCGAGGATTACTTTTACTTTGAATATTCTACCAGCGCTTCTTCCACAATATGGAGCATAAGAAGTTTGAATCCTAGCAAAATAGCCAAAATAATCGTCGGCACCAGTAGACATGGCGCCGAGAGTATGCCGTATGGAAAGATAGGCCCTGTTGTGGATAGCAATTGAGGCCAGATATCCGACGGTTGCCTCGTCGGCAAAATGTTGCGCAAGCCTTCGTATGCTCAGAGACCTTTCAAGTGCCGGATGATAATCTCCGTCGGCGGTAAGAATCCTTGCATCCAGTTCAAGAAGGAAATTTAGAAGGCGTAACTGGCTTATTACATTCGTGAAGCTTCGGCCGGGTTGTGAGCGCATTATGCCCCAGTTGCAGTTCGGAATCTTCGTAGCGGTATCGGCAAGCTCAATCGCTTCACGAGAGCCTTCTACATAATCTCTGACGCTTTGGTTTGGGTCAGCTCCGTTCAGGACCGGATTAATCAGTATCACATCATACTCAGGAAGAAGCAGGAACGCCTGGTAATAAAGCAAGGCGGCGTTGTCTGGGGTTGATGGCAGCGGCGCAGCGTGCGCGCCAAGTGTGCATAAGAAAATGATGCAATAAATTTTGATTTTATTTGTGAGATTTATATTGTTCATAATAGCTCTCCTTCCGGCGGCACATGTCAGGCCGGTGACTTATAGAAAGAGGTAAATGTACTGATTAAATCCTACTCGCGTTGCTTTTATATATTATACGCAAATCGGCCTGAAAATAATCAAAAAAATCGGGCGTGACGTGTTTTTAGTGTTTTGGTGTGCAGGCAGGGCGAAAGAAAGTTGATTAGAGAATTAGTTAATTAGAGATTAGAATTTCTTGATTCTGGATTCCCGCTTTCGCGGGAATGACAGGTGTTTCGGTGTGCAGAGCACACTATGCAAAGGTAAAAGTATCTTATACGTGGTGTGTATATGCTTTATGTATTAGCTTTTTTTCGGGGCGCCCTGGTTGAGGGCGGAGCGAATGATTTGGGCGCGGAGGGCGTCTCTGTGAGTCGGATCCAGAGGTTTGCCGTAATTTAATTGCAGGTGTGCGGGCAAGGTCAGCATGAACAGGCGGTTTATTGTCGCGATGGAAAGCGGGCTTGCCTTGTCTTTTTTGCTGATGCCGCAGAGAGCATGAAGCTTATCTATCGCTGGGGTCGAAGCTCCCATATATTTTTGCATGTTAATGCCGAGCCGCAGGTGGCTTAGAAGGAACAATGCCTCCTGAGAGCTTATCAGATGCGCGTTTTGTAACAGAGCCATCGCGCGGGAGATTTTATCGTCGAGGACATCGGTTTGGCTGGAAAGCAGCTTGCTCCTTGCGGCTTTTTCATAGTCGACTATTTCGGGGATGATGGTGTTTTCAAACTGCGATACGATTTCCGCCTCCGAAACGCCGAGCGTGACCTGATTGGATATCTGATACAGGTCGCTGGCCGCCTCGGTGCCTTCGCCGAAGAGACCTCGGACGGCCAGACTCATATCTCTTGCCGCGTTGAAAAACTTTTCAATTTGTTTGGTCATTTTAAGGGCGGGCAGATGCAGCATTACCGAGACTCTTACTCCCGTACCAAGGTTTGTCGGGCAGGCCGTCAGGTATCCATAACGAGGGCTGAAGGCGTAATCAACCTTTTGCTCTATCATATTGTCAATATTGTTTATCTGCTCGAAGCATTTAGAGAGCTGGCAACCGGCTTTGAGAACCTGTAGTCGCAGATGGTCTTCTTCGTTAATCATAGCCGTGAAAAATTCCCGCTGGGCGATAACAACGCCTCGTGGTCCTTTGCCAAAGGCATGATGCCGGCTGATAAGATGGCGCTCGACCAGGAAATGCCTGTTTAGCGTCGGGGCATTGTTCACGCTGATATATGAAATTTTATCGCCAAGCTCGAGAGACATCAGCACGTCTCTTAGCTTCTTAAGTATTTCCGATTTTTCAGTGTTGGAGCATCGGCTGAGGAATTTATGACCGGCGAGGTTCCTTGCCAGACGAATCCGTGAGGATACGACGATATCAGCCAACGGCCCTGAGCCGTTAAACCACTCGTTTATGTCATTGCTTATGTCTGTTAATTTCATAGCTCGTATTATATAAAATATATAGTTATGAATTTTCTTCTTTGTTTATTTTATCGCGCAATTCCACCGCCCGTTCGTAATCTTCGCTTTGCACTGCATCTTGTAGTTGCTGACGCAGGTTTATGAGTTCTATTTCCTTTCTTGTGTTCTGCGGTGTTTTTGAAGGAAGCTTACCGCAGTGAGTGGTTTTGCCGTTATGGGCTTTTTCGATTAGCGGCGTGAGTAATTTTTCAAAAACTTCATAATCATGGGGGCAACCGAGGACGCCTTCTTTACGAAGCTGAGCCAGCGTGAATCCACAGTTAGGACACACGATATTTTGCTCCGAAGGGCCTGAAAGCTCATCGTCGGATGGCTGGACGGCGAGCAGGCCGCTTAGCAGCTCATTTATCGGGATATGGCTCTTGACGGCGATATCCTGCTCGGCTGCGCATTGTTCGCAAATATGCATCTCAGAGCGGATGCCATCGGTAATCTCGGTCAGGTGGATAGTCGCATTATTTTTATGACAAATCTGGCATTGCATGTTGCACCATATATATTATACCAAGATATTGCTTAAGTAATCGTCAAATTTTGAAACCCACTGAAAATTGATTTATTTATTCACAAAATTTTGCCGAGCAGCCCGGCTCCTCAGTTACCCTGATACATTGGAGTTTTACGTCTTTCGGCAGTTCGATTAGGAGTTTATCGTATATATATCTGGCTACGTTTTCGGCTGACGGGTTGTTCTGTTGAAAATAGCTGAATTTGTCCAGGTCATGATTATCGAACTCACCCACAATATTATCCATCATTGCCTTCAGTTCCCTAAAGTTCATCACAACCGCCATATCATCAAGCTTGTCGCTACCGACTTCAGCGGTAACCGCCCATTTATGATTATGCACGGGTTCTTTCAGGCCGTCCGGTAAGGTTAACTGATGCGAGGCTAAAAAGTGTGTTTCAACACTAATTGTAAACATATCTTATCCTCCGTCACTCGTTATTAACACTGCGGTCAGGAGTCACGAGCAGTGGTTTTTTGTTTCAGTCGTTCGTAAATATTTTTTGGAATTAAATTTGACAAGTCTCCACCTAACGAGGCAATCTCGCGAATCAGTGTTGAGCTGGTGAATCCGTATTGTTCACTGGTCATAATAAAGATTGTTTCTATGCCCGCCACGGCCCGGTTTGTCATGGCAAGCTGGAATTCGTACTGTACGTCGGTGAGGCTTCTCAGGCCACGGAGGATGACATCTGCTTTTTTCCCGGCTGCGTACTCAACTGTTAGTCCCTCGAAACTTTCGACCGAGACGCCGGTCATGTTTCTTTGCTTGATTATCTCGGCAATCATCTCCACTCGCTCTTCAGGTGTAAAGAGCTGGTTTTTGACCGGACTTCGTCCGACGGCAATGATAAGCTCATCGAAGAGTTTCATGCCGCGATTTATTACATCCAGGTGCCCGTTTGTAATCGGGTCAAATGAGCCGGGAAAAATTGCTCTAACAACCTTTTTATCCATCAAAGCCCCTTTAAAGCAAATCGTTATTATACAACGGCCACTGAATAAATCAAACAATTCTATTATTAGTTATTGAGATGTGGAAGATCCGTCTTCCACAGGACGGCTTACGCCGAAAGCTAGATAAACTCCGGGGGGAAATTAAAAGTTAAAAGGCAAAATGCAAAATTGAGGAATCGCTGCGCGATGGTAAGACGGTACGACGGATGCTCGATCCTTGATGCTGGATGCTCGTAATTCACTAATCTTCTAATACGCTGAATTTTCTTTGCTTTTTCGCTTGCTTTGGGGTATTGTCTGGGACGTGAGATAAACGGGAAAATATCGTGGAAAAAGAGATTGTCTACATGAACTTAGGATACAAATAAACAATCATGGGCGGGAAATTATGACAAGTAAAAGAATTTTGATTGCTCAGACTATCGTTGTTATTGGGTTAGTTATCATATCTATTTATATTATATCGAATGATATGTATATGTCTGAAGGGACAATGACGCGCGAAGAAATAAGCTTAGCAATGCAAGAGTTAACCCAAATCACCGATAGTAATGACCCTGAACAAAAAAGAATTGCTCGACTTAAAATTTTAGCGAAAAGAGTGGGAGCCGGCACTATAAACACGAGGATCGCGGGAAGCGTAGAATATGACGGAGCTTTACACACATATCAAACTCCTATGCAGGAGGCAGAGCTAGTCCAAAACATAAATCAATCTTTACAAACTCATATGATGATGGATTCGTGTAAAACAGCAAATAAACAGTACAAGATAGCTGTATTGGCAGCAATAGTTGCTGTTTTTAGTTCCTTGATAGCTTGGAACATATCTAAAAAGGCTAAAACCAAAGGGAATAAACCATTAACAGCAGAAACTAATGCACAAAAAAATTTCGAGAAAGAGTCATTTTCTATAAAGGATTCTGGGGAGATTTCACCTGACAAGGCTGCCTCAACGAAACGGAGTATTGCAGACTCCGAACAGTAATTATTATTGGTCTGCAGAGATAGAAGTGACGAGAAAGAGATTGCTTCGTTCCACTCGCAATGACATTCGTAGGTCGAGATTTAATTACTGCAAAATATCGCTTTTATGGAGTAGGCCGGCTTTGGCGGAATCGACTGTGATGGTGAATTTGCCTTTTCCCTCGACGCATGCTGTGCTCATAACTGAGGGGTTATTTCAACAATGCAGGTACTCTTTATGCTACTTTAAGTCTATATATTTGTGTACTTTTTTCGAGATTTGTCTATATTTATGTGGACAAATTTGCCGATATAGTCTATAAATATATAGACTCATCGTACAAATAGCGTTTAAAGCTTATTTATAGGTGTAAAAATGAAGGCAAAACATAAGAAGCTTGCCAGGGAGCAGTTAGATGCGACATTAAAGCGTCTTGAGCCACTTAAAACATTAGCTCGGCCCGGAAAAGGGTGGGTTCGTGCCATCCGTAACGCACTTGGAATGACAGGCGAGCAACTCGCCAGCCGTCTGAATGTCAATAAGCAGCGTGTTTCGCGTATCGAGCAAGATGAAAAGCTTGGAAAGGTCAAACTCGAAACGCTGAGGAACATAGCTGAGGCTATGGACTGCATATTTGTTTATGGCTTTGTTCCTAGATACAGTCTGGAAGAAACAGTGAGAAAGCAGGCCGGAGTGGTAGCTAAAAAACGTATGGCTCGCAGTAATCAAACGATGCGGTTGGAGGAGCAGGAACTCAGCGAAAAGGAAAAGGGAAAAGCCCTGGAAGATCTCGTTGAGGACATTATGAACGAAATGCCAAAATCACTATGGGATGAAGAATGATTCAGTTTGAATATCCGGAGGGTGCGACACCAATAAATGCAGACGAAACAGAGGGGCTTTTGCTCACTCATATCACCACACGAGCCGAACTTAACCGGTGGGAGCAGGATAATATCAATGAAGCTCTAGCCTGGGTAGAAGAGCATAAACCAAAAGATATCCTGAACGAACCTTTTATGAAGCTGCTGCACAAAAAAATGTTCTGTAATGTATGGAAGTGGGCGGGGAAGTTCAGACAAAGCCAAAAAACTATCGGTGTCCCCTGGTATAGAATATCCGTTGACCTTAGACAATTATGTGATGATGTCAAATGCTGGATAGAGAACAAGACATTCTCAGATGATGAAACAGCGGCACGGTTTCATCACCGGCTGGTATCAATACATTTATTTCCAAACGGTAATGGCAGACATGCCAGATTGATGGCCGATATTTTTTTAGAAAACGTTCTCAACAAAGCTCGGTTTACATGGGGAAGTGCTAACCTGACAGTCGCGGGTGTGGACCGAAAGAAATACATCGAATCTCTTATTGCCGCAGACAGAAGCGATTATGAGCCGCTTCTGGATTTTGTCAGGTCTTGAGTGTCAGGCGACTAAGGTAAAGCATGATTTTTTGTAATCAGGCTGGCTTTGGCGGAGTCGACTGTTATAGTGAATTCGCCTTTTCCCTCGACGACGAACTGAATGCGCACGGCGCCCATTCCTCTGATAGCGTTCAGCTCAACGCGTTCGGGGCGTCGCTCAACCGCGCGTACGCGCTTGAAGAAGCGGTCGGTAACGATGCCGCCCGAGAGGACATTGATTTCGTCGCCGCGGATAGAGACAATGTCCGGCGGGACGATATGGTTGGCAACATCCTGAGCGGTGCGGGAGGGAATCAGGCGGGAGTTCTCGATGGTTACCCAAATCTTGAATAAGTTTTCGTCGAGTTTTTCCGTTTTTATCTCGCTGATTTTGAGCAGCGGCA
Source organism: uncultured Pirellulales bacterium (assembly GCA_964546095.1). Classification (GTDB taxonomy): domain Bacteria; phylum Planctomycetota; class Phycisphaerae; order Sedimentisphaerales; family Anaerobacaceae; genus NIOZ-UU13. Next base: position 12,517 of record CAZJIR010000005.1, on the reverse strand, counting down.
TCATGTCGGCGTGGTAGAGTGTAAAGGCCATGTTGCGGTGCAGCTCTTCTTCGAGCAGAAACGAAGGTGGCGTGCGTCCCCATTCTTTTTTGCGGCCGCCTATTTCAATTTTGCCGTATGTCGGATGCTCGTATTCCTTCCACGCGACGGCGCCTTCGCCCATGAGCACGTATTCGATAAATTCGGCCTCCTGTTCGTCCGAAGGCCGGCTGGATTCTTTGTAAAGGTTTCTGGGGGTCCACAGCTCGTTTGTGAACGAGAGTATGCCGCGTGCGCCGTAGAGCCAGTCCAGCTCGCTGCCGAGGGCGGTGTATAGGTCTTTCCAGATAATCATCGAGCGGTAAAAAGGCAGTGTCTTTTCGCCGCGTTCGCCGATGAGGCTCATTACTCTTTCATCCTGTCTTTGTATCTGGGTCTGTTCGCTGCCCGGACCTCGCAGAATCATGCCGCCTGCGTTGTGATATGACTGTGCGGCGGCGATGTTGGTATGGGCCAGGATGAACTCAGCGACCGCGCGGGTTTCCGGCTGTGAGAACGGATAATCCTTAGCACCGCGCTGGATGTAGTTCGGCTGCCAGTCGTACGCCCAGTTTCGGTTCATGTCGTAGCCGCCCGGGCTGTCTTCGTTGATTTGGCCGTCTCCGTCATTGTCGATTCCTTCCCAGCCGAGCCAGTTATACTCGCCAGGCTCGTCCGCTTTGGCGCGTACCATCAGGTGTTGTGGATAGTCGGGGTGCGTTTTGAAGCGTCCCTGCGGGTCTTTCTTTCGCATCATTGTTATAAGGCCGTCGCCGTTGAGGTCTTCGGGACCGTCTTCATCGGCGATGCCGTCCTGGTCGTTGTCCGTCGGCTCGAGGCCCGACCGCGCGAAGCCGCCTGTATGAAGCCAGAAGTCACGTCCATCGGGATTGATGCTCGGTATCAGATAAAAGACGCGCTCGTCGAGCAGGGCCGTGACTTTTTCAAGCCGACCGTATTGATGGCAAAGATACCAGGCGGTATAGGCTACGGTCTCGCCGGCCTGGACCTCGTTGCCGTGAATGTTGCCGTCGATGTACATTGCAGGCTTGCGATCGGGGTTGCCGACGTTGCGCGCGGTGACTTCGAGGCACCATAGGTCTCGGCCTTCGGTTGATTTGCCGATGGAATAAAGGCGGGTCAGGTCGGGGAAGGCCTTGTGGAGCCTTGCGAGGATTGCGCCGAGACCTTTATGGTCGTAAAAGCGGTTCCATGCGACCTGTACCTTTCGTTCGGCCGAGATGCCGAGCGCGGGAAGTGAAAACCGGGCGGGGTTGCGAGCAGGGGGTTTGCGGTCGATAACTTCGGCGCTGCTTATCGCAATCAATGACAGGGTGACACATAAGAAAACGAAAAGTATTATAAGAGTCTCAAATTTTATTTGCTGATTCATAAGAAAAACCTTTGATATCATTTTCAGATGCCCTCCTGTTCGCCGTTCAAGTCGATAGTGCCTTTTATTCGGCCCGCCAGCATCGAGACGACCTCGAAACAAATCTCCTTTTTGCCGGGAGCGCGGATTATGTAACGCAGCTCGGTCATTCCGCCGCTTCCCTGTATCACGGGCAGGTTCGTAATTCTGGTTCCGGAAAGGATGAGGTCATCGTCAAGGGCGATAGTCAGTTGAGTGGGATAGACCTCTCGTGTTGTTTGGCCGTGCTTGAGCGAGGTGGGCAGGAAGCCTGAGTTCTCGATTTGTATTTTGATTTCATATACCGACTGGCCAAGATGAAGGCTTTCTGTTTTCCGGATGCCTATACGCGGAAGCCTTTGTGCGACGGTTGTAAGAAAATCATTGTGTTTGGCGGCGATTTGCCCGAGCATGCCGGTGGGGGGGTTGGTAAGGGCGAAAGGAGAATATCCACCGACTTCAACGAGCTTGTCCTGAAAATCGGGATGCTCGATTGCCTGCCATTTGACGAAGGCCTGCGGCGCGTGTTTGTCGAACCACTTTAGCTGCTCACGCTCTTTTTCATTGCCTTTATCTTTTTTGTCTTTTGGCTTGGCGGCCTCATTTTTTTTATCAGCTTTTTCTGGTTTGGGCTGGGAGTCTTTCTCTTTTTCATCTTCGCGGAGTTTCTTTTCTAAGGAGGCTTTATCTTTTTCGGCGGCTTCTTTTTCTTTAGCTTTTTTCTTTTTTTCATCGGTTTTTGAAAGCTCGACAGCAACTTCCGGACTCCAGGGTTTAGCCGCCAGTGACAGCCGGCCGCGATGGAAGTACATCCAGTCGCTGAAAGTGCCGGGATTGGAAATATCTGCAAGCTCTTTGCTCAGTCCGAGCGTTTTTCGGTAGAGTTCGCCGAATGCTCCATAGTAACCCGCATCATCTTCATCAATTGCCGTCATAGGCTTTCGGCCCTCGGGCGGCTTTACTCTTTTGGGAGTTTTTAGGAGATTGTCGGAAGCGCCGTAGGTAAGAACAATACCTATGTTTTTATGCTCGATTATAAAATCTGCGAGGGCGCGGGTCTCGGCTTCGCTTACCTGATGCAGGCCTGCTTCAGGAGCGAAGAACTTGAAGTTATAGGGGAAGTTACGGTTAAAGTTTACGCCGCCCGGGCCGTCTTCATTCCATAGCTCATCGTGGTCGTTATCGATTCCCTCGGACAGGTATCGCCATGCACCCGCCTGGCCTTTTAGGTGGTCGGCCTTGACGAGTAGCCGGTCGTCCGAGGAATCGAGGATGTATTCGCCTTCCGGGTCCGAGATGCGCATCGAGGTGACAAGCCCATCGCCGTTGAGGTCTTCGGGGCCGTCTTCGTCTGTTAGTCCATCATGGTCGTTATCGACGGGTTTATTGCTGAGGTTCGTTTCAAACTTCGGTTTTGTGAAAAAGGTTGTCACCGCATCGGGATTGAGACGCGGGATAATATAAAAAGTTGTTGTATCAAGGAGTTTAGTATCGGTCTCGTATTGTTCTATCAGATGGTCAATCCAGGATACGGCTATGGAAGTTCCCGCCAGGTCGTTGCCTTCGATGCCCGCGACGAGAAGCATTGCAGGCCGGGTTTTGCGTTCCTGCTCGGTGCCTTTGCCGATTTCAACCAGCCGGATTTTGTGTTTATCCGTTGACCGGGCGATACCCGCTTCGCCCGCGAAGCGGGGCGAGCTACTAACCCGCACGAGGTCGGGGTATTGTTCGGAAAGACTCATGAGATGTTTTTTCAGGGCCTTGTTGTTGTAATATTGTACGGTCTGCGGTTCGGAGACAGTGTTGGTGTCACTATCTGCGGAAGAGGTACCGTCTGTAAGATTTTCTGTCTGGGCGGGTTGGTTAGGCTCGCACTCAGGAGAGTTTGCATATACCGATAAGCAAAACAGGCCGACCGCCAGGATTACGATAAATAAACGCCGAAAGTCTCTATAGTTATAAGAAAGCACTGTGAACTCCTCATGTTAAAGTGTACGCGTGTTCTGTAAAATGAACTTATCCGGTTATTATAGCCGATTCGAGATAAAAATGAAATAAAATCCGGGCGGACGGCTATCATGGTATGAATAAGGGCCATTTTTCCCTGTGAAAGATACTTTTATAGCAGTGCGGTGCTGAAGTAACGCTCGGCCCTGTCAGGCAGTACGGTTGTGATATTGCCTTTGATTTTTTTTAGAAGTTTGCGTGCGGCCCAGACGTTGGCGCCCGAACTGATGCCGACCAGCAATCCGTAATCCATTCCGAGCTGGCGGGTGGTTTCTATCGCATCGTTATCCGAGATTTCAACCACGTCATCGACCATTGAAACATCAAGTATGGCGGGGATGAAGCCGTCGCCTATGCCCTGAATCTGGTGCAGGCCCGGCTCGTGCCCTAAAAGCGCCGAGCAGTTTTCCGGTTCTACGGCTATGATTTTTACATCCTGTTTATGTTCCTTTAAGAATTTTCCCACGCCCTGCAGTGTTCCGCCGCTTCCGACGCCGGCCACAAAGCAGTCAATTTTTCCGCCCATTTGCCGCCATAGCTCACGTGCGGTTTGCTCGTAGTGGACGCGGGGGTTTTCGGGATTTTCGAATTGCTGAGGAACAAAAATGTTACTATCTTCTGAGGCCATTTGTTCAACTGTGCTTACCGCGCCGGTCAGGCCCTCTTCGTCGGGAATCAGGATGAGTTCTGCGCCGAGAGCTTTGATTAGCTTTTTCCTCTCCTCGCTCATTCCTTCCGGCATAACGATTCTAACCTTATAGCCCATCAATCTTCCTACTAACGCCAGGCCTATGCCTGTATTTCCGCTGGTTGGCTCGGCTATAATGGAATCTTTGTTTAGCTTGCCGTCACGCTGGGCGGCCTCCAGCATGGCCAGGGCTACACGGTCCTTAATACTGCCGCCGGGGTTGAGGAATTCGGCCTTGGCGAAAATCCTCTCGCCCTTCAATTGCAGCAGCGGCGTATTGCCAATAAGTTCAAGAATATTGTCTGTTAGCATAATAGTGTTAATTATATCATATTCGTCGGGAAAAATTTTGTCCGATTGAAAATATTTTTCATAAATTTCAGTTGACAAGATGTAATTTACAGGTTAATATAATTACAGATGTACGTATTTAAAGAACTCCCTGGGGTTTTTCCGGCAATTGTTATTTTCCCCAGATACGAACATTATTTGACAAGAACGGTATATACTTAAAGAGAATTTTGTGGTATTTTATTAGTAGAGCACATTCACAGGGCTGGGGATATCTCGCTTTTTCCTCTCCCTCCGCACCTCAGCCCTGTTTCCTTTTTTAGGCCAATTGGATTTTTGTTCAGGCTTATGTTAACACTATCGGGTAAAAGTTTTTCAGCCTTAAGTTGTTTTTTTCAGTTAATCTCCAAATGCTTGCATTGTAATGTGAATTGCAGGGATTTCGCTCTGAGATGTTTTATCATTAATACCGCCTTGTTACAGTTTTTATGGAACGTTTGTGGTTTATGAAGAAATATCTTAGGGCGTCGATGGGGTGGTCGTAAACGCCGTCTTTTAGTGGTAGTTCATCGGAGGCGCTGCCGAACTGCGGGTAGTGATAACATTCCATCGCTTCTATCAAACGCCGGCACCTTGGTGAGATTATCAGCGTGCTTTGGCTGGAGCCTGAGCGAATCGCCCTTCGGATAAGCTCAATGCCTTCCAGAATATTGCTTCGTCTGAAGCGCACCGTTATCCCTGATGTTTGCAGCTCCCGAACGACACTTGTGCCGGTGACATCGTTTAAGCCGGCGCCCGACGGGTCGCAAAACGTGGCGTCCACCTGCTCTTCGTGGATGGGGGTTCGGCTTTTAATTTCGCCTGCGTGAATATCAATGGTCGCCCTGCTGCGGACGTATTCATCTATCACCCGCACAACGCCAGCGTCGTCAACCTGAATCCACAGACATACAAAGGGATTTACAAACCCGAAATCGAGCGCGCGGTAAAGCGGAAGGTTTGGGTCATAATCGACAGGCTGAACGTGTGTATCCAGGTCGAACTCATCGAAGACAACGTTCTCGCGTGAAGGTCTTTTGCAAAGCATTTCTGCTTCCCAGCCGGCCCTGCTTGCCCGACGCATCTGTGTTATGCAGTCGTCGATTTTAAGATAGCCGTCAGCCGCCTTGGCTTTTCCTTGACAATCGACCCACAAAGGACACTGTGAACAATTTCTGTCGATGCACTTTTCAATCACTTCGAACATGCACCATTTGAATATTGGTGTGCCGAGTTTTGGGGCGGAGGAGACCACTTTCTGCATTAAGCCGTAAGGCTGGTGCATTGTGCTGATTAGTTCCATAGCGGCGATAAGATTGTCGGTGCTTTGTGTTGTGAACTTTGCGGCGGCGAAGACATCTTCGTCGAAAAGCTCAAGCTCATCGCAGCGGAGTTTCTGAATGTGCTGGCCGCGGACGCTGGTTGCCGACTGCGTCAGGACCTCGACGGATGAGCCGCCGGTAAAGCAGCATTTTGCTTTGAGTGTGGGGCCGGCTAAGAACCGCTCGAAACCATTTCGCAGAAAGCCGGTCAGGTACTCGTACATTCTTGTGGCCTGCTCACCTGAGCCGCCGAGTATCCTGATTTGGCAATTCGGTTTAAAGATACAATCAAGAAGCGTTGCAACGGCGGCCAACTCGGTCTTGCCGCCGGCACGGTTGGCCCAGACGATTGCGTCGGCGTTCGGGCGGCTCTCGGCAGTAAAGTCGGCGGAAAAACTGTACCAGAGATAGTCCATTGGGCTGTTATGCTCGGGGCAGATTTTCACATCGGGCACGTCGATGCCAAGAAAGACCTTGACATAATTTTTAAGGTCTCTTCTTGTGCCCGGCCTGGTCCGCCGAAGCCCGGAGTAAATATGGGCCGCTCTGTTGAAAATATCGAGGCGTGCTCTCTCGATGTCACTGGAAACTTCAGTTAAAGTTGATTTTGTCATTATTATCCCTCCTGATTTGAGTATGAACTGTAAATGAAGTACAAGATATGTGTCTGAAATCCCCCCTTCGATATGAACGTTTTTAATGCGGCTGCTCTACGAGTAGGTGTTGTTCGGTACCGGATTTCAGGTCTATCGGCATGCCCTGTTGTAACTGATTGCCGGTATATACTTTTCTCGAATTGTGTATCGGGTCCTGAACGGTGTAGCGTTTCTGGGCTTCAACTGTAAACCATTCGGGGAACTGGTTGATTCTCGGCCAGTCAAAAGGCAGCTTCATAATTGTTTTGTGGCGAGGGCTGTCGAAGATAATTTTTCCTTTCCAGTCTCTTTTAGAACTAATAGTTATTTTAAGGGCATCATTGTCCTGAACGGCCCCGAAGATGACATCATCCCGCCAAGGTTTGATAGTCAGGCCCTTTGTTTTCCACAGGCAATACATTATCGTGGTTCTTGCGAAGTTGCCGTCGCCGTGCCATCCTTCGATGATGCCGTTTTGTTTTTGCATGTTCCACATAATCTTTATTTCGCCGTCCATCCATTGGGCGGCCGAGTCAACAGGTTCACGATTGTAAAGATTAATGGCGCTTTCGATAGAATCTGCATAGTCATCGGCGCCTCCCCACTTATAATTCCGATAGCTGTAATAATTGTTCAGGTTTGTAAGTGCCGTGCGGACGGCCTGACGATATGCTTCGGTTTTGTCGATAAGGTACACGGTATAAAAGCCGTTAAGATTATAACCCCATGTATCGGCCAGTCCTTTATCATGCCGGCCTGTTCTGGGATTGATAGAGTTATAGAACAGGCCGTGTTCATTTCGACCGACTTGGAGGATGCGTTCGAGCATTTCGTGGATGGGTCCACGGTATGCCAGTTTTTTGGCCGGTGCCGCGGAATCGACCGTTGCGTATAGCTCGCACAGGCCCGATATAATTTCACAGCCGTGGTCTCGCAGTACGAGCAGGCTTTCGTTTCTTGTTGGGTGGTGCCTGTCCAGTAAATAGTAGTCCCCGAGTCTGAGCGCCCAATCCAGATATTTCTTTTCGCCGGTCATCCAGTAGATGCGCGATAAACTCTGGAGCAGCTCGCCGTTGACTTCCGGGTGTGTGGACACAATTCTTCCGTGTTTGGTTTCAATTTTCGCATGCTTCCAAATATTGTTAAGTATGTTTAGCATCCGTTCGGACCAGGGGCTTGGGCCGAGCCATTCGGTCAGGGGCAGCAGGCCGTCTTTGACATATTCCGATGAGCCGAAGATAATGGTGGGCATATCGATTTGCTTGTACCAAAAATCCTCTTTGGAAAAACAATATACATCCGGCAGATGTTCGACGCGGGATGTAAGTATGGTTTCGGCGCGAAGCATATCGCGCATTCGCCCTTTGAAGAGGGATTCATCCGTCATGGCCGCGGTGAGGACCATAAAGGGATAATTGTCTGCGGCACAGTCCTGAGCGTTCCAGATGTCCGTGTCCCTGGTTAGGTTCCGTGGTATAAGTCTTGTTTTTGGGTCTGCATAAGTTAGCCAGCCCCTGACGTAATTTCGACAGCGAACAAAACCTTCGTTTGCGAGTTTTCCGTCCTCGGCGGCCTTTTCGAAATCCTGGTCGTCCGTGCCGCTGATTTTTCCGACTCCGCTTCTTGCCAGCCGCTTGAGCTTGCTTAAATGGTTCTCATAAACGCCTCGCGGATCGGTTTTATACTTTTTGCACAGCGAGGCGGCCATTCCGACAAGCTCACCCATCATACCGCAGGTCCGCATCACGCGGACCGTGCCCAAAGCCACGTGGGTGACGCTGATGCATCGGCCGGCCATCATCAGGTTGCTGATGTTTCGGGAATAAAGGCAGCGATACGGGATTTGATATGGTTTGATTTTTCTGCTTTTGGCAACCGCAAGGAACTCTTCGCCGGGGAAGTGTTCGGAGTTTTTCGGGTCGGGATAGTGCAGGTCGATAGGCCATGTTGTTGTGACAAACGAATCGGGGAAAGTTCTCCGTCTCTGGACGTCCTGCTGTTTTAATATGATATCGCCGAGTAGCCGGCGGGATTCTCGTTTGCCAGCGATGTAGGCCACCCAGTCGAGCTGGTTGTTGGCGTATTTATTTTTATTGCGGCTGCGGTTTTTCAGGAAGGCCCAGTTGCCGTATACGGCGCGAAAGGCATAATCGCGGATGTACTCGAAGTCGGTAATCTGGTCACGCTGCAATCCGGTTTCCCAGTTCCAGTCACCTCTGAGTGTATGCTGGCAGCTATCTTCGTTGAGCTGCAACGCCCAGGTACATTTTGGAAAGCCCGATGGCCTTTCAGTTTTGCCGGCGTACCATTGTACCGAAGCGCCCATAGTCATTTTGTCGGTCTTTTCCGGTGCGAGCGACTCGCCGGTCTGGTCCTTGCCTTCACGACCCATGCGGAAGTCGGCGCCGGCCAGATAGCCGACGGAGCCGTCACCCGTGCAATCGACAAACAGCGGTGCGGTTTTCGATATGCCGGGCGATAACTGCAACGATGTGGTCCTGCTGTTTCTCGACTTTGAATACGTGCGTGTTGAGGAACAGATGAATGTTTTTCTCGGCCTTTACAACGGCCAGTTTCCTGTTGTCATCGTAGTATGAGGCTGGCTGTGCGTTTCCCTGATACCCCGGGTCAAGCTCTCTTACGACGTTGCCGAGCGCCGGGTACGGTCGAAGATTAGTTTCCCCATTCAAATGAACGCGGACTTCCGAGCTGTTGTTTCCGCCGAGTACGGGCCGGTTCTGTATTAGCGCCACCTGCAGGCCGAGCCTTGCCGCCGAGACGGCTGTGCACGTGCCTGCCATTCCGCCGCCGACAACGACCAAATCGAAATCGCTGGCGTTCTGCGGCGTATCGGGTAAGCCGAGTGCTTTCCGTCGAAAAGCCGCCAATTGTTCGCCGTCGTTCGGCGGGACAAAGCCGGCGTCGGTGGTAAATATAATTGCATCACATCGGCCTTCGAAGCCGGTCAAATCGTGCAGTGCAATAGTAGTTTGCCTTTTGGTTATTTTAGCCGTTCTGCCGTCCTGCCAGTGCCAGTCGGTCCCTTTCATACCGAAGATAGTTGTTAGCGGTTTGCCGTCTATGAATAACAGGAATTTGCCGGGCGCGCCCGGTGCTTTCCAGGGCCCAACCCAGTCGCGCGTGCGCAGCCATACGCGGTAGTCGCCGGGAGCCGGGAACGATACGACCATTTCTGCGTTGGCGACGGGCCGGCCAAGGCCGTGAGCCAGAAGGAACGATGAGCCCATCTGGTCGGTAAACTGCTGGTCGATAACCCAGCCGCCGCGGCTGGTGAAGGACTCGGCCTCGATGAAGATGGTGTGCGCTTTGGCTAAAGAAACCGACGACAATATCAGGGTTATAAATAATAGCTTTGTAGGAACAGACGTTTTATTTCTCATTATTTTAGTTAACTCCTGAATATTACAAAGACATAGTTTCTTATCGGTCGGATTCTACCCGGCGTTTAGCGTGGTGATAAAAAACAAGCACTTATTTTATTATAAGTTTCACGAGTTATTGAGTTTGAGCGGGTATTTCTGCCAGGGAACAGCGCCTGCTTCGTTAATGTGATTGTGCAGAGCGGCGAATAGTTTCTGATACATACTGAGCTGTTTGTCGAGAGGTTTCTGTTCCTGTGGGTCGTCTTTTAAATTGTATAGCTGCAATGGTTCGAAGGGATTGTTCTGTACGAGTTTGTAATCGCCGTAACGTGCGGCGTAATAGGCCTGTCCACCGTAATGCCATCCTTCTCGACGTACCCAGAACAGAAAACGGTCCTCGGCCGGTTGGCGCCTACCGAGCAGCGTCGGCAGGATAGTTCGGCCGTCAATCTCGTGGGTTATATTTGCGCCTGCCGCCTGGCAGATAGTTGGGAACAGGTCCATAGTAAGAGCGACGCGATTGCTGCGCGAGCCGGCTTCTATTTTGTTCGGCCAGGCGGCACAGAACGGCACACGAATGCCGCCTTCGTACATGTCCTGCTTGCCTGCTCTTAGAGGTCCGTTGCCAGCTCCGACATCAAGCTGGCCGCCGTTGTCGGAAGTGAAGATAATCAGTGTGTTATTGCTTTGGCCGGACTCTTTCAGGGCCGCGAGCACTTTGCCGATGCCGTCATCCATATGTTCGATTAGTGCGACGAGCTTTGCGCGTTTATCGCTGATGGACTTTTCACGATTCTTTATCCGCCGGAGCCAGTCGGCGGGCGGCTGTATGGGTGTGTGCGGTGCGTTGTAGGTGAGGTATAAAAAGAATGGCCGTCCAGAGCTGCGGCGGGAGTGGATGTAATTGGCAGCCCATTGTGTGAAAAGATTTGTGGCGTACCCTTCCGGGTTGATTTCTTTATTGTTGAGCCGCATATAATTTATGCCGTGTCGGCGATGGTTGTAGTAATCGTCCATCATATCGCCGAGGAAGCCGTGGAAGTGGTTGAAGCCTCTTTCGTTCGGCGTGTTTGGCGGCTCCAGGCCGAGGTGCCATTTACCGATGATGGCGGTGTGGTAGCCGGCTTGTTTGAGCGGCGTCGGCAGCAGCACTGCGTGTTGTGCGAGATGGCCCCAGTTGTCCGCCGGGTATGTGCGAATTACACCCGGGACGCCGACCATATCAGGATATCTGCCGCTCAAAAATGATGCGCGTGTGGGCGAGCAGACGGGACAGTTGGCGTAGAAATTGTCGAAGCGCATGCCGGATGCGATGAGCTTGTCGATGTTGGGCGTTTGCATGTCCGTGGCGCCATAGCTTGACAGGTCGCCATAGCCGAGGTCATCGACGAGAATCATAAGTATGTTCGGCTTGCGTGCGGCGGTGTTTTCACCGGCCGGTGCATAGCCGGAGATTGCCAGCGATGCCGCACCTGCGCCTATGGTTTTCATAAAATCGCGTCGTGTGTAATTGAGTGAAGCCATATCTGTCCGCTCCTTAATAAGAGGAAGATTTAGTGATACCATGCAAAGCTGATTAAGTTATATCTTATTACACTTTGATTTCATTTGCGAATTCTTATTGTAAGTTATGATGGAAAGTCGAATGTCACTGCCAGGTTGCTTACGGAGATAATATATCAGTCATTTTTTTCTTCTGCGAGGATTGCCAGTAATCGGCTGGCAGTGCGCTCGGAAAACGGCGGGGGCTGCTGCGTCTCAGTGGATTGAGATTCACACGAAAGCTGCGTCTTCTTGCCGGCCTGCAACATCGGCATAGATATTATGTCAAGGCAGGCCCTGCGTGCGGTCTCTGGTTTTTCGGATTCGGTAAGCTCAATCAGCTTTGCGGCCGCCAGCGGAGCGTATCTGGCAATCAATACTGTACTTTGACGATATACGTCGGCAATCCGCCTGTCAAACTGCTCGATAAAGTTGTCGTCAGTCTGCCATCTGTTAAATAGGCTTCTGCTTACCTTGTATTTATCAAGGACGGCTTGTTCATCGAGCTCGCCGTTAAACAGCTCTTCTATTACCGCAAGCTGTCTTTTAGTTAACCGCTTTTCTTTAGGCATTGTTCGGTCCCCCTACTTATATCAGGTGACGGTGGTGAGTGGTCAATTAGCGAGCGATGTGCTGCGTATCTTAAGTTGCCGGAATAAGTCGGCGAATTCGCTGCTCAGAAATTGATCGTAACAGGTTTCAGGATTTTTTCCCGCGTTTCTTTCGAGGTCGCGATTTGATGGTTTTAAGATAGCGGGCAGTTTTCTTCAATCCTAACTGGCGTGCTTTTGTTTTTACGGACCCGGCGGAACGTTTGAGCCGGTCAGCCAATTCCTGTGTAATTGTATTCGGATAAAGTTTCTTAAGCAGTTTGATGTTAACCTTTGACCAGTAGCAATACACATCTGTTTTCATCCCGATGTCATACGCCTTTTGCCTGACTGCTGTTAAAGGACGATTTAGCCGCTCAGCGATTTTCTTTGTGTTCCCGTGTGGGTACAGTTTCTTAAGCAGCTTGATATCCTCCTTTGTCCAGGACCACGGTCCTTTGATGAGCTTCTTTTTTTTTGCCATTACACAACCCCTGTTCTTGATAATTGTTCCCGCCTGCTCGGGAATGATGGTATTATTAACTACTTATGGGCCGTTGTCAATAGTTATTTTTATGGTTTTCCTTTACA
>CAZJIR010000004.1:15068-23497 GCA_964546095.1 uncultured Pirellulales bacterium | reverse complement strand
ACAATAGTGAGCTTTTACTGCATACGTTTACAGGGGAGGTGGGCGGTTGTCTGGGAGAAACAAGCGCAATTGCTCTAATAATTGGCGGGTTGTATTTATTGATAAGAAAGACGATAAACTTTCATATCCCGTTGGCGGTTTTGCTTTCTGCTTTTGTCTTTTCGGGGATTGCGTACTTGATAAATTCGGATGCGTATATCCAGCCGTGGTTTCATCTGACCAGCGGCGGTATGCTGCTATGCGCGTTTTTCATTGCTACGGACCCGGTGACAGCGCCATTGACGCGCAGGGGGATGTGGCTATTCGGTATAGGGGTCGGGATGCTGACGATGCTTATAAGAATTGTGGGTGAGTATCCCGAAGGTGTAATGTTTTCTATTCTTTTAATGAATGCGGTGACTCCTTTGATTGATAGGTTGTTTAAGCGGATTCCCGCGGGAGGGAAACCCGGGAAATAAAAGTGCCTAAAATGAGCTAAAGTGAACTAAAGTGAACTAAAATTATGGATAATAAAGAATTCGCTAAGGTTTTTAATGAGTAAGGTAAAATATTTTGTTCAGCAGAGCTGGTTATTGATTGTGGCTTCGTTTGCCTTTGGGCTGCTGATAGCGGTAGCGAATGCATCTTTAGAGCCGCGAATAAAGCAGAACGAAAAGGACAAGCTCGATAACCTGATGAAGTCACTTATCGGCCAAGCCAAAGATTTCCAGATTGCCATAGAGCAAGTGGAGATATCAGGTGACAAAGGAAAAGTTGAAACAACAGATGTATATAAGGCGCTTGATGAGAATGGGAAGAGTATCGGCTTTGCATTCGTTGCAGTGGGGGCGGGCTTCGCAGATAAAATCAAGCTTGTGATAGCGGTTGATGGCGGGTGTGGGAAGTTCCTCGGCTTTAAGGTGCTTGCGAGCAATGAGACGCCGGGATTCGGCAGTAAGATTGCGGATGATGAGCTTGAAAGTGACATTGATTTTGTTGACCAGTTTAAAGGGGCACCGGCGGGGGAAGTGGAGCTTATTAAAACAGGAAAAATTGAAGTAATAAAGATAATCGACAGTCAGATAGCAGCTATCAGCGGCGCGACCGTTAGTAGTGAGGCCGTGGTGAAGATATTTAATATGTACACGGGCAGAATAAAGCAGCAATTGCAACAGAAGGGGTTAATCGGCGATGGCAGATAGTGGTGAATCCAAAACTGTAAATTACGGGCAGACGTTCGTGACCGGATTGTGGAAAGAGAATCCGGTGTTTCGGCTGCTGCTGGGGATGTGCCCGACTTTGGCGGTTACCGCGGCGGTTAAGCCGGCTTTCACTATGGGCTGTTGCGTTATTTTTGTGCTCTTGTGCAGTAATATAATAGTGAGCCTGATGCGCAATCTTCTTAAGCCGCATTTGCGAATATTAATGTTCACGTTGACAATAGCGACCTTCGTTACGATAGCTGATTTGTTTTTAAAGGCGTTTGTGCCGAAGATGAGCGAGACGCTTGGGCCTTATGTGCCGCTTATTATTGTGAACTGCATTATTATCTGCCGGGCTGAGGCCTGCGCGAGTAAGAACGGCCTTGTTATAAGCATAATCGATGCAATAGGAATGGGTATCGGATTTACGCTTACGCTTTGTGTCTTAGCGGGCGTGAGGGAATTACTCTCGACGGGTATGATATTCGAGATGAAGTTGATGCCTGATGCCTTTGTGCCCTGGGCGGCGATGAGTATGCCGGTGGGGGCGTTTATTACGCTGGGGCTTTTGCTGGGTCTGGTGAATATGATTACTAAGAAAGAAGCTTGAGAGGAAAGGTTTATGGATACGCTTCACATTTTACTGATGGGTTTCATATCCATTGTTATAGTAAACAACCTTGTATTTACAAAGTTTCTCGGGATATGTCCTTATCTTGGCGTCTCGGGCAGAATTGATATGGCTTTCGGCATGGGGCTGGCTGTGACGTTTGTTGTGACACTGAGCGGGACGCTGACCTGGCTGATTGACCATTTGATTCTGATGGGGACGCCTTTGGAAGTTACAAGATATGTGTGCTTTATTTTGGTTATCGCAGGCGCGGTGCAGTTAGTCGAAATGTATCTTAGAAAGTTCTTTCCTTCTTTGTACGATAGCTTCGGAATATTTTTACCTTTGATTACAACTAACTGTGCGATATTAGGGTTGTGTTTGTTTATAAATCTCTGGGGTATCGGCTCTCTGCTTGAGGCGGTGGTTCTGAGCTTCGGGGCCGGTATCGGCTTTACAATGGCTATTTGTATTATGGCGGGTATTCGTGAAAATCTGAATATGGCAGATGTACCAAAATGCCTTAAAGGTGCACCGATTACACTGATTACCGCGGGGATTCTTGCCCTGGCCTTTATGGGTTTTGCGGGGATGATAAGATAGAAAAAGTGTAAAAATTAAAATGTAAAAGGCAAAATTGAAACTTAAAAATTAAAATCGAATTATAAAGATGACAAAAGAGAAATAAGTTTTGAGTTTTTAATTATGGTTTTTATTTTTTATCCTTAAGTTTTTAGCTTGATGATGATTATGGCAGATATTTTACAGTTGTGGAGTAGTGCATGGCCGGCAGGGCTTACGATGCTGGGCCTGGGCAGTGGTTTTGCGCTGGTGCTTCTGATAGCGAGCGAAAAGCTCAAAGTAGAGGTTGACCCGAAAGTAAAGCAAATCCACGAGGCCTTGCCTAACCTTGATTGCGGTGCCTGTGGTTTTCCCGGCTGCGGCCAATACGCAAAGGCGGTTATGAATAATCCGGAACTGTTGGGTAAGTGCGCACCCGGCGGGCCGCAAACATCTGCAAAGATAGCGGATATACTGAATCTGCAGGTAAGTGATTCGGGACCTAACCAAAGACCAATCTTGCGCTGCAATGCACATAGCGCTGATAAGACATATTATGCGCAGTACGAGGGAATACAAAGCTGTACGGCTGCAAACGCTTTGGCTGATGCGCAGGCGTGTGCGTTTGGATGTTTAGGTTTTGGCGATTGCGTGAGAGCGTGTAAGTTCGATGCTTTGCATATCGTTGATGGGCTGGTTGTTGTTGACTATGAGAAATGTACGGGCTGTACGGCCTGTTCAAAGGCCTGCCCTCGCCATCTAATCGAGATGGTTCCGTTCAGCCATGAGAATATGATGATTGTGGCCTGTAACAGTAAGGAAACCGGGAAGAGCACACGTGCGAATTGCAAGGTCGGCTGTATAGGCTGTGGGCTTTGTGTTAAACAGACAGATGTATTTTCGGTTGAGGATAATTTAGCCCGTGTTGATTACGGTAAATACCAGCCCAGCGAACAAACCGAAACCGCTATGAATAAATGTCCGACGAAGGTGATTGTCTTTCGTGGTAAAACAGCAAGAACTCAAGAGCGAGTGGATGTGAAAGTTGCGGATTCCTGAGTGACAAGAAACAGGATTCATTTCTTTACTATATATTTTTCAGCGCCGGTGGTTTTGGTGAGCTTATATTCCGGCTGAGAGGCTATCAGGATTGCTTCGGTATGGGAGAGTTTCTCAATTAAGGCAAGGCCTTTTTCGGCTCCCATTACGCTGACGGCAGTGGCCAGGGCATCGGCATTGGTTGCATTGCCAGCAATAATGGTTACGCTTGAAAGACCTTTGGCGCTTTTTCCAGTGAGGCGGTCCATTATGTGGCTTTGCCGTTTGCCTTCTATTAAAACATACTGCTGGTAATCGCCGCTGGTTGCAATCGCTCCTTTGATTAGTTTTAGTTTCAATACAACGTCACGGCCAGTGGTATCTTGTTCGGCGTTCGGATTTTGCAGGCCGATTAGCCAGTTTTTTTTGCCCTTTGACGGTGTGCCAAAACATCGAATATCACCCCCAAGGTCAACCATGCCGCCAATGGCACCGGAGCTTTGCATTGCCTCGATGGCTTTATCAACGGCGTAGCCCTTGGCGATTCCGCCGAGGTCCAGACGCATGCCTTCAACTGTGAATTGGACGGTTTTGTTTTGGTCGTCGAGTTTTAGTTTCTCGAAACCGACTTTTAATTTAGTTTGTGCGATTTGCTCTTTGTCAGGAAAAATTTCGTTTTCTTCTGCGGAATGAAACAAGTCGACCAGTGGGCCAACGGTAATATCAAATGCACCATCGGTGAGTTTGCTGAATTCAATGCTTTTTTTCAGGACTTCGTAGGTTGGCAGGCTAACTTGTATCGGTTGTTTGAAACCATTTTTATTAACCAGGCTTATTTCCGAGCCGCCCTTGTAGTCGCTCATCAGCTCGTCGACTTTGTTTATTTGGGCAAGGGCGGCGTCGATACATTTTTGGGTGGTGGATGAATCTTCTGCAACGGCGACGACGCGGGCAAACGTGCCCATAACCAGATGGTAGCCGCTGTTGAGCGAGACCGGCTTTTTTGTGTTGATAGAAAAATAGATTGTCACAATTAAACAAGTGACAAAAACTGCGATTGCGATGTGCCGGATTTTTGTTTTCATAAAATAATCCTTCTAAACACAGGATTTGATAATTGATAATCGAATTATAATCAATAGAAAATAGTTGATAATCAGCTTATAATGCGGGTATGAGTAAAAAAGAAGTGACAATATTGGCTGGGCTGGTTGAGAGGGAGTTTTTGCCTTTTGTGCGCGGGCCGGGCAGGTATATCGGGGGGGAAGTAAATCAAATTAAAAAAGACCTGTCGCAATGCGAACTGAAGGTTGCTTTGTGTTTTCCTGATATTTACGAAGTGGGGATGAGTAATACGGGGATAGCCGTCATATATGATGTTCTTAACGGGATTGACGGCGTTGCGGCTGAGCGGGTCTTTGTGCCATGGATTGACGCTGAGAAGATATTAAGGGAGAAAGAAATCCCTCTGTTTAGTCTGGAGTCAAAAGCAGGATTGAAAAGTTTTGATGTTGTAGGTTTTAGTTTGAGCAGCGAGTTGTGCTATACCAATGTGCTTAATGCGCTTGATTTGGGTGGTATTAATTTAAGAAGCAGCAATAGGGGTGAGGATGAGCCGTTAATAGTTGCAGGTGGAGGGCAGGCGGTTTGCTGCGAGCCTGTGGTAGAGTTTATCGATATGTTTCTATTGGGTGAAGGTGAAGAGGCGGTTGCTGAGCTTGCGGATTTGATTAGAGAGCAAAAACGAGCGGGTGCGAAAAAGAAAGACATCCTTTTACTTGCGGCGAAGAAATTCGAATGGGCTTATGTCCCGAGTCTTTATAAGTTCGAGTATGAAGGAGCGAAGATAAAATCGTTTGAGTCGACTGTGCCTGATTTGCCGGAGCGGTTTAAGAGTGCCGTCGTGGAGGATTTCGAAAATGCGCCTGTGCCATTAGCGCCGATAGTTCCATTTGTGCAGGCAGTACATGAGAGGGTGAGCGTTGAGATTATGCGGGGCTGTCCGGGTCGATGCAGATTCTGCCAGGCGAGTTTTTGCAGAAGACCTATTCGCTATAGAAGTATAGATAAAATCGTTGATATCGCAAAGGCATGCTATCATTCGACAGGATACGATACCGTCAGCTTACTTAGTTTATCGAGCGCCGATTATCCGGAGTTAGAGGAATTAGTTGCTGGCCTCAATGCGTATTTTAAGGACAAACACGTTGGATTGTCACTGCCCAGCCTGCGGGTTGATAAGCAATTAAAAATGCTGCCTGAACTTTTGACTTCGGTCAGAAAGGGCGGGCTTACGATAGCGGTTGAAGCGGCCAGTGAAAAATTGAGGCAAATAATTAATAAGCCGCTCAAAGACGAGGATTTATTCGCGGCGGCGGAGGCGGCCTATCGGGCGGGCTGGCAGAGGTTGAAGCTGTACTTTATGGTTGGTTTGCCCGGCGAGACTATAGAAGATGTAGAAAGGATTGTGCAGCTTTCGTATGAATTAGCGAAGCTGCGAAAGAAAGTAGATAACAGGACGGGCCAGATAAATGTTACCATTAGCTGGTTTGTGCCGAAGCCTCATACACCTTTTGAGTGGCTGGAGCAAAAGCCAAAATCATATTTCGAGCAGGCCAAACAATTGATTCTCGATGAGAAAAGAAAACTTCGTGCGAAGTTTTTGCAGTTTAAGTTTCACGATATAAACCGCAGCGTGGTGGAATCGGCGACAGGGCGGGGCGACAGGCGTTTGTGCGATGTTATAGAAGAGGCCTGGCGGGAAGGTGCGAGATTCGATTTGTGGGATGAATGTTTCAACTTCGAGATATGGCAAAGAGCGTTCGAGAAGTTCGGATTCGATTTGGATGAACTTGCGCAAAGGCAGTTCGAGCGGGATGAGATTTTGCCCTGGGAGCATCTTGGCGGGCCGGGGAAGAAGTATTTGCTTGGGCATCTTGAAAAGGCAAAGAAAGAACTTGAAAGTTAAAGCTGAAAACGTAAAACCATAATTTAAAATTCAAAAGTTGAAAAGTATGGCAAGGCAATTATGTTTAAGTCATATAAATGACATTGTTAATCGTGAGAAGCGATGAGTAGTGAGTATAGAAGTTATATAGCGAGGTGGTATTTTTATATTACGCCGGTGTTTATTTTGCTTGATTATTTTTTGGGGGTGAATGTGCGAGTGTCGGCCCTTGAGGGGATGCCGATGTATAAGAACCTGTATTATGGGTTTTGTATTTTATGCGGTATTATTATGTTTGTTTTTCCCCGGTGGTCGGCCGTGGTGGCGATGTTTGAAAGCTCAGTCAATTTTTTTATGATAGCGTTTGGCATATTTGTGCCGTATATCCGGACTATCACTATTCTTGCGGATGATGTGTTCGGTGCGGACTGGGAGGCTCTGGGAGCATCTTTAAATTACCAGCCGATAGTGAATCTTGTGATTGTGGGTTCCTGCCTGGTATTAACTTTTAGAAAAAGCATTGACACAATAGCAGAATCTTTCGGTTTTAGGGGGAAAAATTCCGAGCAGTCGGGGGAGCCGGATGTGGATTAATCATACGCCGACGAGCTTTTTGTTAGGTGGACTTAGAAATAGTACAGATTTAAGATGGTAAATATGAGTAGAGGATAGAATATGGGAATTCTCTGGTAAGTTGTACAGACCGGTATGATGTATGGTCAGAAACGTAAATCCGATTCGATTGAGGACAGAGTCCAGTTTCTTGAAAATCAGCTTACAAGGACGCAGAACACGATGCGTGAATTAGTGAGGAAGATTGAGGAGATTCATGGACTCGATATAGATGGTGACGGCAGAATCAGTTAGATATTATCTTAATCAAAAAATATCATTGGCGGGTCATCCATACCTTTGGCAGAGGCTGGTTACCTGCTTCCAACCTTGACATTACCAGTTTGTTGTGTTATGATAAAAGCTGTCAGGTTGTACTTGAAAAACTTCATATACAGTTCTTAGGAGTGGAAGGGGGCGTTATAGAGTGAATTCGGCCTTTTATCACAGACGGATTTTCCTTTTTATAGTTTTTTTATTATCGATTTGTTCGGGATTGTCATTCGGACAGCCGGTTACAATTTATGAGGCGGAAGAGGCGGAATTGTACAAAGCAGTAATCGAGAGTGAGTATAGCGATTATACGGGTGAAGGATATGTAACATTAGATGATGAACTCTATGGGTATGTGCAGTGGAAGATTAGTATGGCCGATGCGGGTGTTCAGACGATAGATATAGTATATGCTAACGACGAAGATGAAGAGCGACTTATAGATGTTAGTGTAAATGGTGTTATTGTTTATAGTGAGCTGGCTTTTTCGTGTACTGAGGCAAGGGCTGTATGGTCAGTGGTAACAATCACGGTGGAACTGCAAGAAGGTGTAAATACAATTACACTAACAACGAGGACGGACGATGGCTACATGAGTATAGACAGAATCGAAGTGAGCGGTGAAAAAGGGCTGATGGAGTATAAGTTGGAATTGGTATCGGTTGGAGCGGGAGAAATTATAACTGAGCTGGCAGAGCCCAATTATGTCGAGGGAACAGTCATCGAATTAGCTGCTGGGCCGAATGCCGGCTGGAGTTTTGCAGGATGGGGCGGCGACCTAAGTGGTAGTGAAAATCCGATAGCCGTAACGATGAGTTCGGATTTAGATGTTGTTGCGTTGTTCAGGAACGATAATCAGGATGCAAATAACGTTGATGCTTTAGTTGGTTTCGCTACTGCCGAAGGTGATAGACTGTCCACAACTACAGGGGGGCAAGGCGGTGACATCTTTTTGGTGACGAGCGGGGAGCAGCTTAATATGATTCTGCGAGAGAGGAAGGGTTCGAGGGCCGACAGTAATTATCCTCCAGCAACGGTTATTGTTAAGGGTACATTGACTTTTATTGAAGATGAAATGATGGACGTCGAGGAAACAGATAATATGTCCCTTTTGGGGGTTGGTACGGATGCGATTATCGAAGGTTTTGGACTCAATATAGATAAAAGCTATAATATCATTGTGCGTAATATCGAATTCAGGGACTGC
>CAZJIR010000004.1:0-15058 GCA_964546095.1 uncultured Pirellulales bacterium | reverse complement strand
CGATAAACATAACAAATGAGTTGACGCATCATATCTGGATTGACCACTGTACTTTTTCCGATTCTCCGGATGTCGACCCGAGTGACGAACGCCACGATGGTTTGTTGGATATAAAGCATGGGGCGAGTTATGTTACTGTGTCATGGAATCATTTTTATAACCATAGAAAAACGTGTTTATTAGGTCATTCGGACAATAACGCAGAGGAAGATGTAGGCCGATTGAAGGTGACTTATCATCATAACTGGTTTGACAATACTCATTCCAGGCATCCGCGCGTACGGTTCGGGGAGTGCCATATTTTTAATAATTATTACGATAACAGCCAGGGCGGGATGAATTATGGAATTGCTTCCACACAGGAGGCCGACGTGGTGGTCGAAGCTAATTATTTTAAGGATGTTAGACATCCTATGTATTCCGGATATGGAAATTCGGGGCCGGGGGATATTGTAGAGTTTGACAACATTTACGATAACAGCGGCGTACCCCAGATACGGGGCGATGCATTTGAGCCATTTGTTTACTACGTCTATGTTCCCGATAATCCTGCTGATATTCCTTCTTTAGTTATGGAAAGAGCGGGCTCCGGTAAAATCGACCTTGACATTACCACCTCTATCGATTATTAGAGATACTGTGTTTTAGTTAAACAGGGCCGGCTTTAAAATAACGAACATCGATTTTTAAGTCTTTAACAAAGCGAGATGTCATTCGACTTAAAAACATGAATGACTTTGTAATCAGACAATATAAGACCGATGATATTGAACATGTGATTGAACTGTGGACAGAGTGCGGTCTTGTAGCACCACAGAATAATCCTAAGCGCGATATCGAGAGAAAGCTTAAAGTGAATCCGGAGTTGTTTCTTGTAGGAGAGCTCGAGGGTAAGGTCATTGCGACATGTATGGCCGGTTATGAAGGACATCGGGGCTGGATTAACTATCTTGCTGTTTCTCCGAAGTATCGGCGTAAAGGTTATGCTGCGAAAATGATGCAGGAGGCGGAGAAGATATTGAAAGAAGCGGGATGCCCTAAAATAAACCTTCAAATCAGAACTTCCAATATGGATGTAATTGAATTCTATAAAGCAATTGGCTTTAAAATGGACGATGTTGTCAGTATGGGAAAGCGACTTGAGCAGGATAATGTTTATCGAACTGAATAAGTCGCTGAGGCTGACAGACTAAATGCGGAAGATTAGTTTTTCATCATTGTGATATTCCATGAATATTGAAAGTCAGAAAAGATACCGAATATTCCTGATTGTTTTAGCTTATTTTTTAATGGCGATGATGGGAATCAGGCTTGGTATATATCAGGGTATGTCAATAGAAAGAGAGTATGTGTATACGATAATTTTGGCTCTTATCCTTACGTATATTTGCATTGTTGATAGCAGAATAGTTGGAAAACCTTTGTCTATATTCAGCTATTGGCTCGTTTTTATATTCTACGGCATAGCCGTACCTGTTTGCATTATTCGAGCACGCGGCATATCAGGCTTTGTAATTCTCGCCGCTCACTTTATTGGTTTAACGCTGATTAAAATCATAGCTTGGTTTATTACAAGTTTAATAGTTTATGGTAGTTTATTTTAGGTTTAAGGCTTTATAAAAAGACAGTTGGATTCAAACAACATGTGCTGGTTTTAGATGTTTGATGAGCTTTTTGTTTTACTTAAAGGAGGGGAATGTCTAAGATATCATGAAGAAGTTGCTTAGGGAGATTTTGTATAATTAGAGTTTGGTGATTAGGTTGTAAATACGTAAATTTGACAGGAGATTAATCAATGCAATACCGAGAATTGGGACGAACCGGCTGGAAGGTTTCTGAGGTGAGCTTTGGTGCGTGGGCAATCGGCGGGGCGTGGGGGCAGGTCGATGACGGTGAATCGATGGCGGCGTTACGAAGGGCTGTAGAGCTTGGCGTGAACTTTATTGATACGGCCGATGTTTACGGCGATGGACGAAGTGAAAGGCTGGTCGGGCAAATATGCAAAGAGAATAAAGACAGAATTTATGTCGCTACAAAAGCTGGAAGGCGGTTAAAAATACAGACACCAAAAGGTTATAATCGTAAAAAACTTACTGAGTTTGTTGAGCAGAGTTTGGAGAATCTGGGTGTGGAGACTATTGATTTGCTTCAACTGCATTGTCCGCCAATGCAGGTTTATTATATGCCTGAGGTTTTCGGGATACTTGATGATTTCGTAAAAGAGGGCAAGCTACGCTATTACGGTGTGAGTGTTGAAAAGGTGGAAGAGGCACTAAAAGCGATAGAATTTCCGAATGTTCAGAGCGTGCAGATTATCTTTAATATGTTTCGGCATAGGCCGGCCGAGCTATTGTTCGAGCAGGCAAAGAAGCGTAAAGTTGGTATCCTGGCGCGGGTGCCGCTGGCGTCCGGAATGCTGACGGGCAAGCTAAAAGCCGATAGCACCTTTGCTTCGGATGACCATCGAGACTTTAACCGGCACGGTGAGGCATTTGACAGGGGTGAGACTTTCTCCGGCGTTGATTATGATATCGGTCTTAAGGCGGTTGAGGAGTTAAAGGCTATCTGTCCGGATGGAATGAGTATGGTGCAGTTTGCTTTGCGGTGGATTTTGATGTTTGATGCGGTGACGTGCGCTATCCCCGGCGCCAAGCGCCCATCGCAGGCTGATGAAAACTTCGCCGCCTCGGATATGCCGGCAATTTCTGAAGAGACTATGGCTAAGATAGGCAGTATCTATGATAAATACATTCGCGAATTAGTGCACCATTACTGGTAAAGCCATGGTAGGTATGCTTAATAGTGGATGGTATTTGAGGATCATGAATTGAGAATTACAAAAGTCAATATCTTGTCTTGTATGATGGGATTGTTATTCTCAGTGGGCATTTTAATCCTTGGATTTTTAATGCTTAGAATTGTTTCTATGGTAATTCTTAATCGCATGATACTCGGAGTTTTATTAATTTCCCTTCCTGTATATGCTTTCTTTAGTAGGAAATTTGTAGATGTTTTATTCGCAGGAGTTGGGATTTCTGTAGGTTTTGCAGCTATAGGAATTATTCATCAAATTATAAAGACTCACAAGATTTCATTGTTTTGGGTTACAACCTATGTACTTTGTTTCTTAAGTGTCGCACTTACATTGGCATATGTAGTTTGGTGGCTTCGACAGGAATTGAAAACCAGAAGCGGGGAAGGCATAAGGAGTTAGTTAAATTTTATAAATCAATCACTAATCAATCGTTTAGTAGTAATTTTTAAACGTGGCCGGTGGGCTTTTTGTTATGTATCTATGATAGAGGTGATAATATGCGAAAGATAATAATATTGGTTTTCTGCTGGTTTATTTTTATTGGTTCAGGATGCAGTCAGCATTCAGTTAGTTTGCAAACCGAGAATGTAGATAATAGATTTCCGGTGATAGTATATCTTGAGACAAGAGACGAGGTTGTCGCTGTTATGTCCGGATATGAGGGAACTATCTTTACCGTGACAGCAAAAGATGGAAAAATCCTCGGAAAGGAACTCTCCGAGCAAGAGCTACAGGTAAAGCTTCCGGATATTTATCGTCTCGTGAAGACATCATATACCAGTGAAGAAGGTAAAATCTGGGCCGGTGAGTAATTAATTTATATAATAATGGTATCTGAAATTGATATTTTGAGGCGGAGAATAAGGTTACTTCTCTGTTTCTTTGTAGTTGGGTTGATACTCAGTGGACTTACGGCCTTTCCAATCAATGCAGAAGTAGAATTTCTCCAAAAAGTTGTGGGTGAGGGGACCGATATTGGAGATCGATTACCAAAACTGGCTCGATGGATATCATTTGTTCATCGTGGAGTTACAGAAGCGAATCAGGAGTATCCTTTTTTATTCTACGGAACCGATTGGCTTGCATTTGCTCATATTGTTATTGCAATTGCATTCATCGGGCCTATTCGTAATCCTGTGAAGAATATCTGGGTTATAGAATTTGGAATGATTGCATGCGTTTTAGTAATACCTCTGGCTTTTATCTGTGGGCCAATCAGAGGTATTCCCTTTTTCTGGCGTTTGATAGATTGTTCGTTCGGTGTTGTCGGGATTGTCCCACTTTATTTCGCAAGGAAATACAGCCGCCGTATTATTGAACTTGAGATGGAAAAGACAATATAATCTGGGCTGGTGAGTAATGAAAAGTTATGATTAGCAGGACTGGATGCTCGATACTTGATTTTAGGTTCCTGCTTATGTGGGAATGACAGGTGAATTAGCTTTTTTTCATGCCTGCGGGTAGTTCTATACCGACTTTTCCCTGTGTTTCTTTGAAGTCCGTTATGATTTTGGCCGCGGCGTGCGGGTCATCCACTAATGTGAAGACGTTCAAGTCTTCCGGTTCGATAAAACCGTGTTCTTCAAGCATTTTTTCCTTCATCCACTTGATTAGGCCTAACCAGTATTCCATACCCATTAGAATTACAGGGAAAGTGGCCTGCTTTAGTGTTTGAATCAAAACCAGCGATTCGAAGAACTCGTCCATAGTGCCGTATCCGCCTGGGAAGACTATGAAACCGTGGGCGTATTTGAGGAACATTACCTTGCGGACAAAAAAGTATCTGAAATGCAGCGATATGTTCTGATACTCATTAGGGATTTGCTCCATGGGCAGTTCGATGTTGAGGCCTATGCTTGTGCCTCCTGCTTTGGTGGCTCCTTTATTTGCGGCTTCCATGATACCGCCTCCTCCACCTGTAATTACGGCGAACCCGGCCTTTGCGAGTTCTGAAGCAGTCTGCTCGGCAAGCTGATAGTATGGCTCATCGGGGCGAGTCCGTGCGGAGCCAAAAATTGATACGGCCGGTTTGACCGAAGCAAGCTCTTCGAAGCCTTCTGTAAACTCAGCCATAACTCTGAATATTCTCCAAAGGTCCTTCACGGGGCTATCGACAGTATCAATCATAAGGAAAGTCTCCTTTAATTATCAAATCGTATTTTATGAATTTTACCATAAAGCCGGGTTGTCTGCAGCAGGGCAGTATTTTGATATCGGGCATTCGCCACAGTCCGGCTTACGGGCCTTACAAATGTTTCGTCCGTGAAAAATCAGCAAATCACTGAATAATAACCAGTTTTTCTTCGGGACTATTTCGGCTAAATCGCATTCCAACTTTACCGCATCTGCATTATCGGACAGACCCAAACGGCGTGAGAGCCGAATAACGTGAGTATCGCAGACAACTCCCGGTATCCCAAAAGCGTTTCCCAATACAACATTTGCGGTTTTTCTGCCAACGCCCGGCAGTGTTAAGAGTTCTTCCATTGTGCCGGGGATTTTACCGTCAAATTCTTTTATAACTTTTGCACAAGTCCCTTTGATATTGGCCGCTTTGTTGCGGAAAAAGCCTGTGCTTTTAATGTCCGACTCGATTTGTTTTATATCGGTTTTCACCCAGTCTCCGGCTGATTTGTATTTTTTGAACAAGTCCCTGGTAACCATGTTGACCCGAACATCTGTGCACTGGGCCGAGAGGATTGTTGCGATTAACAGCTCCAGAGGATTTATGTATTTAAGTGCGATTTTTGCCTGCGGATATGTTTTTTTCAAAATTGGGAAGATGTTTTTAACCCGGGCGGCCGCCTCAGTTTTGTTAATTCTTCTTCCTTTCTTAGGGGGTGCTTTTTTCTTTGTTTTTTTCGCCATTTGTTTTGCCTGAAGTAAGATTCTGCAGAGCTTTTTTCAATTCGTCTGCAAAGAAAATCTTGTGCCATCTAACCGGTTCTTTTTCACCCGGTATCTGGAGGATACTAACCGGTACGACGCCGGGTTCGTTATAGATGTTTTTTAGGGCAAGTGTTGCAGGGGCATTAATTTTTGTTGTATCGGCTTTGATTACCAGGACCTGATTTTGCTCTATTAGTTCTGCGATATCTTTGCGTTTGTAAACCACCTTGTCCACAATTTCGCAATTTGTACAGAAATCTGCGGTAAATTTAATCAGTACAGGCCTTTGTTCGGCTTCGGCAGCTTTTATAATATCGGGGTTGTATTCCTGCCAGTTGATTCGCTCCGGAGCAAAGAAGAAAAACCACGCAGCGATGACTATCATAACAGCAATGCCTCGTATGGTTAACTTACGGAATAGTTTTGTGCCGTAACTTACCCATGTTCCCCACATCCAAATGCAAAAGCTGAGTATCACTGCAAAGTATGCCAGGTTAATTCTGTTTTCCTGAGGAACGGCCTTAATCATTTTAACTGCGATAATCAGTAGAAGAAAACCAAGCGCCTGTTTAAATAGATCCATCCATTTCCCGGCCCTTGGCATACGTTTCAACAGGCCCGGCATTGAGGTAAGTATTGCATAAGGCGCCGCCATCCCCAGACCGATGACCATTATTGCCATGGCGGCCAGCAGGCGTGGCTGGGCCTGCGCCCAGACGAAGGCAACTGTTAAAATTCCGAAACTGCATGGTGTGCTCAATATCGCCGCCAGAAAACCCATACCTATAGAGCCGATATATCCTTTACCTGTTCCCGATTTACCGGCTATTGAGGAAGGAACGGTAATTGTGAACAGGCCAAACATGAATAGAGCCATAAATATCATTATAATTGCCAAAGCTGTGGCAACAATTGGATTGCGCAGATGGTCGCCCCAGCCCAGAGATGTATCGTAGAAGCTTTGTAAGATGATGTTGGCTGTTGCGAGGCATGCGAAGAACAGCAATATTCCGAGACAGAAGGCAAGGCCCATTGCCATTGCTTTGCCTTTGCTTTGTTCGGCTTGTTTAACGATGCGCATTACTATAAGCGGCAATACCGGCCAGACACACGGCATAATGTTCAGTATCAGACCAGCCAAAAACGCCAAACCCAAAGCGAAGCCGATAGAGTAATCCGGTCCCTGTATAGTTTTGGTTGTTTCATCGGTGTCATCAAGAGTGGCAAAATTAATCTGGTTCCATGAGTCACGCAGAGTCCAATCAATAGTAAAATTTAGTGTGCGCTCGAATGGCGGCAGACATAACATGCTCGTACAAGCGATGCCTGAAATTTTAACCTCTATGTCGCTCTGAGCCATTTCAGTATTGGCTGGCGGAACGATGACATGTGTGATTGGCATGAAGACGATGAAATTACCAACATACACCTCGATACTTTTTCCCAGAGGGTCTGTGAAGATTTCCCATTTCGGGAAGACGGCCTTTCCAAAATTGAAATTGTCGGATTTCGCTTCAACCTTCAGCTCAAGTCCGAGAGCAGGTGCTGTTTCAGCACTTGCATAATAGTGAAGGTCGTCAGTTCCTTCGAATATGATAGCTATGCCGACCTTGTCAGACATCCGAGCAGGCTCGATGTGTGCTGACGAAGACTCCTGTTCGTATTCTACTAACTTTGTGCCGGTTGTAACCTCAATTGTGTTTGTGGGAGCCGGCTGGTTTTCGGTTTGAGCTGTGAGGCTGCAGGTGAATGTGAGAACACAAACCACTGAAAGGATATTTTTGAGAAGTGTATTTTTTGATATCATTGCAATTACTCCCCATATTGGAGTCAAGAGGCGATTGGAAAAGAAGCAATGTTAGTCGGCCGATTGGTCCTGCTGTTCTTTCGGGGCGGGTTTTTGATGATTATTCTTTGCTTGCTCGGCAGCTAACAAATCGGCAACTGTCGGCTTATCCAACTGGCCGCCATCCAAAATTAATTGCACGTCATCAGCATCGAGAGTTTCGTATTTCAGCAGGGCCTTTGCTATTTGCTCGAGTCTTTCCTTATTTGCTCCGATTAATTCTTTTGCTTTTTTATATGCCTCATTAGTAATCTTTTTTACCTCGCCGTCGATTGATTCTGCTGTTTTCTCGGAGTACTCTTTCTCGCCCGGCATCAGATAGACCTGGTCTTTTCCTCCGAAATCGGGTGAGTAGTTTATGGGACCAAGCTCACTGCTCATACCCCAGGTCAAGATCATCTGCTTTGCGATGTTTGTAGCTGTTTGAATGTCATTTTGTGCACCACTGGTTATATCGTCACAGAACATTTCTTCCGCGACTCTGCCGGCGAAACATACCTGTAAAAGAGCTATACAATATCTTCGTGTAAATATCGTTCTGTCCTTTTCCGGCAGGGCAAAGGTGGCGCCACCCATTGGCCCGCGAGGAATGATGCTTACTTTGTGCAGGGGGTCGGCGTCTTTTAACATTGATTGTACGAGTGTATGGCCCGCTTCGTGATAAGCGGTGATTTCTTTTTCCATCTTGTCGATGACTCTGCTCTTTTTTGCTCTTCCCCAGCGGACCTTGTCCCGTGCCTCTTCCAAATCGGCCATTTCGATATGGTTTTTATTTGCCATAGTTGCCGCCAGGGCGGCTTCGTTAATAATTGCGGCCAAGTCTGCCCCGCTGAACATAGGTGTGCCGCGCGCGAGTCTTTCCAGACTGATATCAGGTCCCAATTTGACTTTTTTAGCATGAACCTTCAGAATATCCGCTCGACCATTTAAGTCCGGCAGGGGTATAAATATTTGTCTGTCGAATCTTCCAGGTCGTGTCAGTGCATGATCCAGGATGTCTGCGCGGTTTGTTGCGGCAATTACAATTACCTGGTCGTTCGTGTCGAATCCGTCCATTTCAACCAGAATTGCATTTAGTGTTTGCTCACGCTCGTCGTGTCCTCCACCGACATAGCCGGCACCGCGTTTTCGCCCGATTGCGTCAACTTCGTCGAGGAAGATGATGCAGGGTGAATTTTCTTTGGCCTGTTTGAATAGGTCTCTTACGCGCGATGCCCCGACGCCGACAAACATCTCCACGAAATCACTGCCAGATATACTAAAGAAAGGCACATCGGCCTGTCCTGCTATTGCTTTTGCAAGTAATGTCTTTCCACAGCCGGGAGGGCCTATCAGTAATACACCACGAGGGATGCGGCCGCCCAGCCGTTGGAATTTTTTCGGATTTTTTAGAAATTCTATTATCTCAGCGACTTCTTCTTTTGCTTCTTCTACACCAGCCACGTCTTCGAAAGTTACTTTGACCCGGTCTTTTCCCTGCAGGCGATGTTTGCTTCGGCCAAATGACATCAGCATTCCACCGGCCCCGCTGCGAAGGTTCCTTATAAAGAAGAAGTAAAAGAATCCAATCAGTAAAAGCAATGGTAATATCCACTGCATGAGTAAAAGAAGCCAGAGGTGCTGATCGGCGAATTCGAAATCTATACCATTTTCTGTCAGCATTATTACCACGCGCTCACGCACTAATTCCTGTTTGTAATTTACAGTAAAGGAATTTGGTGACTTTTTATCCCTACCGGGGATATTTTGCTTAAACTTACCTGTGATTTCAGTTTCACCAATCTTGACTTTCTCGATTGATTTATTCTTTACATATTCTTCAAATTCATTCCAGTTGATTTTATTGGTATTTTGCCATTGATTGACCATTACCATTAAGGTGAATATCACAATAGCAATTATTAGATAGCTAAAGGGACTTCGCTTATAACGAGGTAAAGGGGGTTTTTGCCCCGGTTTGTTTTGCTGCCCACGTCGTAGTGGCATATTTGGCTTCTTGTTTTGATTGTCGCTCATAATCTAATATTTCGTTGTTAAGCAATTAATTCTACCATTTTATTTCCATCAGTTCTACGATTTTTCGGGCCAGATTGTTTGCTGCTAAATTCGAAGCGTATTTAAAATCCTGCTGCTGGTATTCAGAATAGCTTGCTGAGGCGCTAACAGGGAGGTTTTCTATCAGCAGCTCCCCGGTCTTTAAATTTTTCCAGTTTACGACGGCACGAAGTTTAAGTTATCTTTCGAGAACACGTCCGGTTTCGCGTTCGGTGCTGATTGTTGATTCTCCGATTGAAACTATTTGGCCACTTATTACAGTGTCGGCCCGGTCAGAGCTTGAGACTATTTTATAAGGTGTTTCTACTTCGATACGCTTCGACAAGGCATCAGAAAGTTCATATTCCACCCCTCGTCGAAAGGTTTTGTTATCAAACATTTCCAGACAGATACTATCCATGTCCTGTGGGAATAACGAATCGTTAGTGTAGCCACTAAGTGTTGTACATCCACAAAGACATAAACTAAAGCTCACGAGCGTATAAGAGCATAAGAACACAAATATCCTGGGGCTTGTGTATATATGGCTATTTTTAAGTTTTTCTTTCTTCATTTTTTGCCTTTAGTTTTCAGGCAGGTTCACTGCAAGCATTTCCTTTGCCATTTCGGCAGCTTTAGTGTTCGGCCAATCGCTGATTACCATATTAAAGTAGAGATTGGCCGACTGTATGTTATCGGTTTTATAGTAATATTTGCCAATATTGAATTGAGAGTCAGCTAATTGCTCATCTATCTCTGTTAGTATGTTGTCAACATCCATTTCTTCAGCGTCTTTTGGGTATAATAGTTTAAATTTGTCGTAACAACTTTTCGCCATGCTCAGGTTCGAGGCATCGTAAAATGGTCTTTTATTCTCAGGATAAAGGTTGTAGGCGGCGTGCTTGCACCGGGCCATACCGAGCAGGGCGTCCCTGCCGGTTTTTC
The DNA here is from genome assembly GCA_964546095.1 of uncultured Pirellulales bacterium. Lineage (GTDB taxonomy): Bacteria > Planctomycetota > Phycisphaerae > Sedimentisphaerales > Anaerobacaceae > NIOZ-UU13. Next base: position 4,529 of record CAZJIR010000004.1, on the reverse strand, counting down.
CTCTTTGCCACTGTAAAGAAATCTCCCACCATTTGAGATATGCCTGATTAAACTTTTTTCTTTTTTCGTAATGATTAGCCACTGCTAAAGCCGCTTTTAATCCGATTGGGGAATCAATGCCCGCCCGGTCGGTAATTTTTTCCATAATTTTGACGCCATAGGCATAACCTTTTATCTTAACTACGCGAAGGAATTGCCTTTTCTGACCGCTCAAGTAAGCTGTTCCTATTGCATATTCTCTTTCTAAAACCTGGTCACGAAAATCGCTGTCCGGATGTTCTTTGAGCAGTTTCTCGTAAATTCTGTATGCCTTGATGAATTCTCCTCTTTCTTCGTGTTTTTGACCCAGTACAACAGCCGCTTCCATACCAATCGATGTATCGCCTGCATGCTCACTGAGTCTTTTCATAATTTTCATACCATCGGGGAAACCTTCGACATTGAAGACGCCGAATAGGGTTTTTTTCTGACCGGTTAAAAAGGCGGTCGCTATAGAGAATTGCCTGTCTAAAGCAGCCTGGCGAAGTTTACTCTGCGGATATTTGGTGTACAGCTTGTCGTAACTGTCGGCGGCTTTTGTGAGCTTGTTTTTACACAAGAGCATTTCTGCCTCGATAAAGGCGTCTAAATCAGGCCCTGCGATTTCAGGAAAATCTTTTTTAAGATTGTCGAATGCCTCGCGAGCGGCGTCTGTTTGTCCGGTGTTAACGAGTTTTTTCGTTTCGGCTACCGCCAGCAGGAATTTGTCCTTACCCTCAGCCGATACTGCCTGCCAATCCTGGTCTTGTCCTAAATGCAAGGTCTCCGCAGAAACAGCAGATAAGGCCGGTAACGCAGATGCAATTGCCAACACTATCCATCGCATATTATATTTCATCATATCCGGGTCCCGCCAATTCTTCTAATTTTAATTGTCCGGCCATAACTTTCGGACATTATACCTGTTCCTAAGACCAATGCAAACCAACACTTTAAAATATAATACATTCTGTTTTTTCTATTATAGCTGTAAGAGAACTTGTGTTTTGTGTCTTTGGTGATTATACATTTATAAGCTTATCGACCATATATTTTTAGAAGTTAAAGGAGGTTTAAAATGGTTAAAGTTTTACAGGCGATTTTGATGGTTTTTGCTGTTAGCCTGATTTTGATTTGTGTTACGGGCTGTCAGGGAGATACATCGGCTGGTTTAGGTATTGGGGCCGGTGCTGTTCGGCGAATAACGGTTGAGGATTATGTGGATAAGATGAAGGCCGGCTGGGTTGGACAAATGGCCGGTGTGGGCTGGGGAGGACCCACGGAATTTAGATATAAGGGGCAAATCATACCTGAAGACAAGATGCCGCAGTGGCAGCCTGGGATTATTAATCAGTTTGAGCAGGATGATATCTATGTTGAAATGACTTTCCTGCGGACGCTTGAACTTTACGGCTTGGATTGTTCGATTCGCCAGGCGGGTATTGATTTTGCAAACAGCGGCTATCGTCTTTGGCATGCCAACGAGAACGGCCGGGATAACTTGCGAAAAGGTATTGCACCGCCGGATTCGGGACATCCGGAGTTTAACAAGCACGCCGATGATATCGATTATCAGATTGAGGCGGACTTTTCAGGCCTGATTGCACCGGGGATGCCGAATTTGGTTATTGAACTCGGTGAAAAGTTCGGGCGATTGATGAACTACGGAGACGGCCTATACGGCGGCCAGTTTGTAGGTGGTATGTATGCCGAGGCTTTCTTCGAGGATGATATGGAAAAGATAGTTCGGGCAGGTCTGAAATGTATTCCTAAAGACAGTCAGTATGCTGAATGTATCCGTGATGTGCTGACATGGTACAAACAGAATCCCGACGACTGGGAAAAGACGTGGCGGCTTATTGAAGAAAAATACCAGGACAATCCCGACTATCGTAAATTCTCTTGTGATAAGGGTGAGTTTAATATCGATGCCAAGATTAACGGTGCATATATTGTGATGGGAATGTTGTATGGCAAAGGCGACCCGGATAAGACGATTGTAATCTCGACCCGTTGTGGTCAGGATTCCGACTGTAATCCATCGAATGCAGGGGGCATACTGTTTACTACTATCGGCTTTGAGAATCTGCCGGACAAATTCAAGTCGGCTTTAAATCCGGAAGGTAAATTCAGCCATACACCGTATAATTTCCCCACGCTCGTTGAGGTGAGCAAGAAGCTTGTCCGCCAGGCGGTCAAGCGTGCCGGCGGACGATTGGAAAAGAACGCTGATGGAAAGGATGTCTTTATCATTCCAATCCAAAGGCCGAAGCCCGGTAAGCTTGAACAATGTTGGGAGGCCGGGCCGATTGCAAATAGTAAATTCACCGAAGAAGAAATGGCACTGATAAAAGTTACGGAAGAATAAAGCCAATCAGGGGCTGCTTTTATTGACAAAATGGTTTAATTTTGGTAGTCTTAGTTATTGTAAATGCTGATAAGTATGTAAAATCATCTTTCAGGAGAAAATGAAAATGTTGAACGATATGAATCGTCGGGAATTTTTTAAGAAGTCGTTAATTACCTCCACTGTGGCTGCGTCGGCCTTGAGTTTGGAAGAGAAAGCTCTATTGGCAGCAATGAAGGGGCAGGAGAAAACGCTGGCTGGTTCCATTAAGGGTCTGCCGATGGGCAGGATTGGTAATCTTAAAATCAGCAGATTAATCACCGGTGGGAATCTTATCGGTGGATATGCGCACAGCAGAGATTTGACTTATGTTTCTGCTTTATTAAAACACTACTTCACAGATGAAAAGGTTATCGAAACTCTCCAGTTGTGTGAGGAAAACGGAATCAATACTATTATTACAAACACCGAGTCAGTGCGGATTCTTAACAAATACCGGAACGAAAGGGGCGGTGAGATTCAGTGGCTGGCACAGTGCGTAGCGGATACGGATGACCTTGCAAGTGACGTGAAACTTGCGATTGATAACGGGGCGGCGGGTGCTTTTTTAATTGGCAATGTTGCAGATAACTGGGCCATGCACGGCCGGGTTGACCTGATTGGGAAAGTTGTCGATATCATTAAAGAAAACGGAATAATCGGAGGCGTTGGGGGGCATAACCTGAAGGTTCCTATATTGTGTGAAGAGGCCGGAGTGAAGGCCGATTTCTATATGAAGACCCATCACAGCACTAAATACTGGTCTAAACGCAGGCCGGGACAAAATAAAAATGTGATTGATAACTATGACGTGGACAATTACTGGGACAAGGAGCCTGAGAAGACCGTCGAGTTTATGAGGAAGGTGGAAAAGCCCTGGATTGCGTATAAAGTCATGGCGGCAGGGGCCATTCATCCTATGGACGGTTTTAAGTATGCTTTTAAAAATGGGGCCGATTTTATTTGTGCGGGGATGTTCGATTTCCAGGTTAGAGAAGATGTTATTATTGCAAGGGATATACTCAAAGAGCTCAAAAACAGACAGCGTCCATGGAGGGCATGATTAAGCGATGGTTTTTATAGGAGGCAGCGATGTCGGGTAAGCTGAATCGTCGGAGTTTCATTAAAAAATCAGTAGCGGTGTCGGCCGGGACGACACTGGGTCTGAATTTTAGTGAAAAGCAGAAAAAAGCGGCGGCCGCAGAAAGAGAAGAAAGAACACCTTCGGGCGATTCAGTTAAAGGTATGCCGATGGGCAGGATTGGCAACTTGAAGGTAAGCCGGTTGATTTCCGGGGGGAATCTAATCAGTGGCTGGTCGCATGCAAGAGATTTAATTTATGTGCATAGGCTTATGAGGCATTACAACACGGATAAAAAGGTAATAGAAACTTTAGAGCTGCTTGAGGAACGTGGAGTAAATACGATTATTGCGGACCCGAGTGAAAGACCCTACAGGATTTTTCCGAAGTACTGGAACGAAAGAGGCGGTGAGATTCAATGGATTGCCGAAGGCCATCCAGATATAAAAGACCTTAAAACAGATATACAAAAATCTTTGGATTACGGCGCTTCGGCGGTTTACATTCAGGGTGTTATTGGGGACAAATGGCTTAGAAGCGGTCATATAGACCTGCTGGGAGAGTGTGTTGAGTTTATTAAATCCAAGGGCGTACCTGCGGGCATCGGTGCTCATTTGCTGGATGTGATTATCAAATCAGAAGAACGGGGATATAATCCCGACTTTTATGTGAAGACTTTACACCATCACAATTACTGGTCTTCAAGAAGGCCCGGCCAGGATTCGGATGTAGTTGATAATAATGCTGACAACTACTGGTCGATGACACCTGAGAAGACTATAGGATTTATGAAAAAAGTTTCCAAACCCTGGATAGCTTTTAAGGTTTTGGCCGCAGGAGCCATTCATCCTATGGATGGTTTTAAGTATGCTTTTGAAAATGGAGCTGATTTTATTTGTGTGGGGATGTTCGATTTTCAGGTGAGAGAAGATACGGTTATCACAAAGGATGTGCTCAAAGACCTAAAGAACAGACAGCGTCCGTGGAGGGCATAAAAAAGTTATAATCTGAAAATTGTCATAAGATTCTCAATAGTCCTTAAAC
>CAZJIR010000003.1:18705-24278 GCA_964546095.1 uncultured Pirellulales bacterium | reverse complement strand
AACGTCATTATTATATTGATTACAGTCTTTGGATTTTCTCAGGCTCAGGTTTTAGCCCAAACCCGTGAAAGAGGAGAAGTACCTGAACAATACAAATGGAAACTGGAAGACCTCTACCCTTCAAACCAAGCATGGAATCAAGCCAAGCAGAAACTCGTTGCTCAATTCGATGGAATTAAGAAGTACGAAGGCAAACTGGCAGGCTCTGCTTCTGAACTGCTGGCCTGTCTGGAATTCGACAGCAATGTCTCTAAAGAGTTTGGGCGTCTATACAACTATGCGAGCATGAAATCCGATGAAGACAAGGGTAATTCAAAGCCTCTGGCAATGGAACAGGAAATGCAGCAGCTCGGTACCAATTACAATTCCCTTTCGGCATTTATTACGCCGGAAATCGCAGGAATGGATAAAGAAACAATCGACAAGTTTATTAAACAAAAGCCCGGCCTGAAAATTTATAAGATGAAGTTATATGACATACAGCGGAGGAAGGCTCATACGTTGTCGGAAAAAGAAGAAAAAATATTGGCCGAGGCGGGACTGCTGTCCGATGGTCCATATGCGATTTACGGAATCCTCAGTAACGCAGAATTGCCTTATCCGGAAATCAAGCTGAGTGACGGTACTATGGCTAAGCTCACTAAAGCTGGATACAGTCGTTATCGTGCTTTGCCAAACCGCCAGGACCGTGAAGCTGTGTTCGGCGCCTTCTGGGATGTATTTGAAAAGTTCAAAGGGACATTCGGCGCGCAGCTTTACGCAAACGTAAAAAAGGATATGTTTTATGCTCGAACGCGAGGCTATGGGTCTTCACTGGAAAGATCTTTGGATACATATAATATTCCAACAGAAGTATATATGGCTCTTATCGAAAACGTAAACAACAATCTTGATTCTTTCGGTCGCTTTTTAAATCTGAAGAAAAGAATGTTGGGCGTGGAAACGTTAAAATATTCCGATGTATATGCACCGGTGGTTAAAGGTGTTGATTTGAAATATACGTTCGATGAGGCACAAAAACTTGTACTTGACGCGGTAAAACCTTTGGGAAGAAATTATACTCGTGTCGTTAATAAGGCCTTCAAAGAACGATGGATAGACGTTTATCCGACGCCGGGTAAACGAGCAGGTGCATATTCCAACGGCAGCGCTTATGATGTTCACCCTTATATCCTTTTGAATTACAACGGCCAATATGATGATGTGAGCACGCTGGCTCACGAATTAGGCCATACGATGCACAGTTATTATTCCAACAAAAACCAGCCCTTTCCCACAGCGGACTATTCAATTTTCGTCGCAGAAGTGGCTTCTACCTTTAACGAGGCCCTGCTGATTGATAAAATGCTCAAAGAAATCAAGGATGATGACACTCGGTTGTCTTTGCTGATGAATTATCTGGAAGGAATCAGGGTGACTGTCTTCCGACAAACCCAGTTCGCAGAATTCGAACTGCGTATCCACGAAAAGGCCGAACGCGGCGAGCCGCTGACAGGAGATGTCCTAAATGAGCTTTATGGTGAGATTCTCAAAAAATACTACGGCCATGACAAGGGAATTTGCCATATTGATGACCTGTACGCGGTCGAATGGGCGTACGTTCCACACTTCTACTATAATTTCTATGTTTATCAATATTCAACGTCTTTTACTGCTTCCACGGCTTTGGCTGAAGAGGTATTGGGCAAAAAAAGAAACGCGGTTAAAAGATACACTGAGTTTATATCATCCGGCGGGTCTGATTATCCAATTGAGCTCTTGAAAAAGGCCGGAGTAGATATGACCAGCGCTGAACCGTTTAATAAAACGATGGAAGCAATGAATCGAACAATGGATGAAATCGAGGCGATTCTGGAGAAAAAAGGCAAGTAATAAAAAATGTGAGATAAACAAGTAAAGGGAAGAGAAATGGAAAAACATGTTACTCTTGTCGCAGCACTTAACATCGGATTTGGAATTCTGGGATTAATGATAGGTTGTATGGCTTTTATAGCAATCGCTGGCGGAGGAGCAATTTCCGGAGACCCGGACGCAATTGCCATTACCTCATTTGTCGCCACGGTAATAGCTTTCTTTTTCATCGCATTTTCCGTGCCGGAAATTATCGGGGGTATCGGGCTTCTTAAACACAGAGGCTGGGCAAAAATTCTTATTATGATAATTGCTGTTTTAGATTTAGTACAAATCCCATTCGGAACGGCTATTGGTATTTACACACTCTGGGTTTTATTGAACGATGAAACGGCAAAGTTATTTGCACGGGATTCCAATTGATAGATAGCTTGGCATAACAAGCTACTTCAAAGAAGCAAAGAACCTTTTGAATCTGGGCTGATATTTGTCGGTGATGTCGAATGAAGTGATTATTCCTTTTGCTTTTCCGACTATTGACTTTCTTTCAACAAATCCAAAATACCTTGAGTCCCTGCTGTTATCTCTGTTGTCACCCAAAACGAAGTACTTGCCCCGGGGCACTGTGACCGGCCCGAAGTTTCGAATCGATGCAACTGAAGGAATGGTCATTAGCACATGAGCAATTCCATCCAAATCCTCCATCGCTAAAACGCACCTTTCTTTCATTCTGCCGCACAGTTGTTCCGTATATTTAGAATCGACCTTTGTATAACTAACTGCTGCACCATTTAAGAAAAGTGTATTGTTTCTTAATTCGATTGTATCGCCAGGCAACCCTATCACTCTCTTGACCAATCGAGTTTCATCATCAGGAGAAAAACAAACCACTATGTCCCCTCTTTGTGGGTCCGACCATTTTGCAAGCCTGTGCAGAGTGAGAGGAAATCTCAAATCGTACGCTATTTTATTCACGTAGATTAAATCGCCTTCTAATATAGTAGGATTCATCGAACCGGTCGGAACCCAGTTCCAGTCCGCTAAGCTTGATTTGACAGGTATTACCACAAACACTATTAAAAAAATGGTTATCCGCCATTCTTTCCAGAGTCTGCGAATATATCTTGTTACTTTTTTTATCTTCATTTTCTCTCAATAGTTATTATCGACCAGGAAAGTTAAATTCTATACGTGAAAAACCCGTCAATGTTCTTTATTTAAAAATAATAATTGCCAAGATTGCTTCTATTCCGGAATTCTGATATTTTAATGTAACGTTCAGGATAAAACTGTGTAGTCAGATTTATCAAAAGGAAAAATTTCGGTTTAAAAATGGATTTATGGAGGTAAAACCACGATGCGAGTCACGGGTAGATTATTGATTCTGACTATTCTGATGTCACTTCTATTGATTTTGGCGGGTTGTCAGACACGTTGTGGACCAATGGGGGCAGAACAAAAGACAATGCTCTTCAACGGTAAAGACCTTGTCGGCTGGAAGCTGTTTATCCCGGACGAAACAACAGATGTGTCCAAAGTTTGGTCTGTCAGAGATGGTGTTGTATATTGCACAGGAAAACCCAATGGGTATATGCGAACCCAAGCTGTATACGAAAACTATAAATTGCACCTGGAATGGCGCTGGCCCGCAGAACCAACCAACAGCGGTGTGTTACTGCACGCCAGCGGAGAAGACAAGCTTTGGCCAATGTGTATCGAGTCCCAACTAATGGCAGGTAATGCAGGTGATTTGGTTCTTATGAGCGGGGCGGGTATTACAGTTGATGGTGAGGACAAACAGGACCCTTCGCGATTCGTGATAATAAAAAAGAAGGAACAAAGCAGTGAAATGACACCGGGACAATGGAACATTTATCAAATTTACTGTGAAGGAGATATGATTCGTTGCTATGTTAATGGGGTTCTCCAGAATGAAGGAACCGGCGCTACGGTAACGAGCGGCTGGATATGCCTGCAAAGCGAAGGCGGGCCGATTGAGTTTCGCAACATATACATAGAATCGCTGGATTAATAGAGAGCAGCAGCCTGTAACAGGAGAATACAGGAGGCTTGAGAGGTAAGCTGAGAATCCAAACCACCAAGCCAGCCAGGTAAGGTTTGTGTCGGGCAGGAGAAATTGGGTGTTTTGCCCGTTCAAAATCATCAGTATTTCTTGACTTTTCAGTTGGTTGCAGGTACTCTATTTGTGAACATAACTTAGCATTAAGGACAGCAGAGAACTTATGAAGGAAGCCAAGAAAACACAAGAGCAATTCGAGGATATGCAGATACTCGACGAGTTGAAGAATTCGTATCTCAACTATGCGATGAGCGTGATAGTTTCACGTGCTCTGCCGGACGTTCGCGATGGTCTGAAACCTTCGCAAAGGCGGATTCTGGTCGCGATGAACGACCTAAACCTTGGGCCGCGAAGCAAGCACCGAAAGTGTGCTAAAATTGTCGGTGATACCGGCGGTAACTACCATCCCCACGGCGACCAGGCCACCTATGGAACGTTGGTGCGGTTGGGCCAGGAATGGAACATGCGTTATACGCTTATTGACCCGCAGGGCAACTTCGGCAGTATTGATTCTGACCCTCCGGCAGCTATGCGATATACCGAGGCCAGAATGGCAGCTCCGGCTATGGAAATGCTTGAAGATATTAAACACGATACTGTCGATTTCGTACCGAACTATGATGAAACCCGTAATGAGCCGACGGTTTTACCATCGAAATTCCCGAATCTGTTAGTTAACGGCTCTACCGGAATCGCTGTGGGTATGGCTACCAGTATCCCGCCTCATAATATTGGCGAAATCTGTGATGCTTTGTTGTTGATTATTGATGACCCGGACTGTGGATTTAAGGACATTATGAAAGTACTGCCGGGGCCCGATTTTCCAACGGGTGGAATAATTTGCGGCAAAAAGGGTATCATTGACGCCTACACAACCGGTCGCGGTCATTTGACTGTGCGAGGCAAGGTGGATGTCGAAGAAACCAAAAGAGGCAGGGAAAGAATCGTAATCACTGAAATACCCTATATGGTTGTCAAGACCACGATTGTCTCGAAGGTTGCCGATTGTGTCCATAATAATACAATTCCAGAAATAGCCGACATCAGAGACGAATCGGACCGCCATGGATTACGGATTGTCGTGGACCTGAAAAGAGATGCAGACACTGAAATCGTACTTAATAAACTTTATCGCTACAGTTCTTTACAGAGTACTTTTGCTATTGCCAATATTGCCCTGGTTGATAACAGGCCTGAAACTCTCAACATAAGAGAAATGCTCGATTGCTTCATTGGCCATCGCAAGACTGTGCTACGAAGGCGAAGCAGGTTCCTGATGAAAAGATGCAGGAACAGGGCACATATTCTTGAAGGCCTTATCTTAGCTGTTAGCGACATCGACGAAATTATCGACCTGATAAAAAAATCGCCCGATACACCAACAGCAAAGCTTAACCTGATGAAGAAGCCCCTGAAGTTAGCTGAGGTGGCTACGTTAAAGAAAATCCTGCCCAAGGCTTTTATTAAGGAAAAAAGTAAAGGCAAACATTTTCTCACCGGTCCACAGGCCGATGCGATTTTGACAATGCAGCTGCAAAGGCTGACCGGTCTGGAAATGGAAAAACTGGCCAAAGAGTATGCCGATTTAATCGAGCAGATAGAAGGTTATGAGGCGGTATTGGCCAACGAAGAACTTTTGCTT
>CAZJIR010000003.1:0-18695 GCA_964546095.1 uncultured Pirellulales bacterium | reverse complement strand
GGATGTCATTCGTGAAGATATCCACGAAATAAAAGGAAAATACAGCGACCCCAGACGGACAAAAATTACAGCCAGTGCCCAGCAGTTCGAGATAGAAGATTTGATTGCTGAAGAGGAGGTTATCGTTACAGTAAGCCACACCGGATACGTTAAGCGGATGCCTATTGATACGTATCGTAAGCAGGCAAGGGGAGGCCGGGGAATCATCGGTTCGGATACGAAAGAAGGTGATTTTATAGAGCATCTTTTCGTGGCCTCGACTCACGACTACCTGCTTATCTTTACTAATCGCGGTAAGTGTTATTGGTTGAAGGTCTATGACATACCGAGTATGTCCAGACAAAGCAAAGGCAGAAATATCGTAAACCTCTTGAAGCTTGGAAATCAGCAAGTAGCTTCAATAATTAACGTAAGCAGTTTCGACGAGGACGAAGGCCAGGAAGAAGTACAACCCAGGCAGCTTGTTATGTCCACAAAGAATGGCATTATAAAAAAGACAAAACTGTCCGCTTACAGCAATCCAAGAAAGACAGGGGTTATTGCTATTAATCTTGACCCCACCGATGATTTGATTGGTGTTGCACTAACTACAGGGAACGACCATATTATACTGGGCACACGGGATGGGATGACGATACGCTTTGACGAAAGCCAGGTTCGTTCGATGGGTCGTGCTTCGCGAGGTGTCAGAGGTATTAAACTGCGTTCCGGAGATGCTGTTGTTGGTATGGTAATTGTCGAGGAAAAAGCAGCTTTGTTTACCGTTTGCGAGAATGGATATGGTAAACGAACAGGCCTTGAGAATTATCGCTCACAAAGCCGTGGCGGGGTTGGTCTGAAAAATATAAAAACAAGCGCCCGTAACGGCAAGGTGGTTGCGCTTAAAGCCGTACAGAACAAAGACGACTTAATGATGATAACTGCCAACGGCATGATTATTCGAACCGGTCTTGACCAAATCCGCTCGATTGGCAGAAATACACAGGGCGTTCGTTTAATCAAGCTTAAGCCAGGGGATAAACTTGTTGCCGTTGCAAAGATAGTTGCTGAAGAGTCGAACAATAACAAAGACAAGTCCAATGGCAATTATAAGAAGCCAAAGTCAAATGCGAAGGCTAAATCTAAGCCCAAGACGAAAGCTAAGCCTAAGACAAAGTCTAAAGTCAAAAAGAAAAAGACCAAGAAGAAACGCAAGTCCAAGTAGCATCCAAACGTATTTTTTAATACCCGGATTTTCATGGATAAACTGATTTATATAATTGCCGGCAAAGAAGATTCTCTCGTCAATGCTCAGTGTCGGTTGCTTCTCGATGAGTTATTAGAGCCGGAGCAAAGAACGACCGGACTTTTCGAAGGCCAGGCAGATTCAATCCCGGCCTCAGAAATGCTTGATGAACTGCGGACTTTACCATTTTTAACCAACAAGCGGGTTGTCCTCATAAGGAAAGCGGATGATTTTATATCCCAAAACCGTCAGTTGCTCGAAAATTATTTCGATAATCCCTGTGCCACCGGACGACTTGTAATGACCGTAAATAGTTGGCCGAAACAGACGAATTTAGCTAAGAAACTGGCCAAGGTGGGAAAGTTAATCGCCGTTTCACAGCCAAAACGCAGTGAACTGCCGCAACGTCTTATCAATTATGCAAACGACGCTCACGACAAAAAGCTCAGCAGGAATGCCGCCGTATTTTTAATCGAATTAGCCGGCGATGAATTGACACGACTTTATAGCGAAATCGATAAGCTGGCTTTGTTTGCAGATACTGATAAGGTTATTACCCAAAAGCATATAGAATCGCTCATCGGCCATAATCGTTTATTCAACGCCTTTTCAGTAATTGACGCCATTATCGCAGGTAATCCCGGCCAAGCGGTCGAATGCTTGAGGAGCATGTTCGCACAGGATAAATCAGCCGAATATACAATCGTCGGGGCTTTCGCCTTTCATATCCGCAGGATGTTCGAAGCCAAGGTGCTGCTTAATAAAGGTTCTCGGCCCGGAGAAATCGCAAACAGATGTCGAATATGGAACAACAAGGACAAATTTTTTGCACAGCTTAAAAAAATAAACTTAAAACAAATCTGTGAGTATCTGCAACAATTAGCCGAGACAGATTATGCTATAAAAACCGGCCGAACAAAAGCACCTATAGCAATGGAGCAATTAGTTCTAAAATTGGCCGCCAGCACTACCGTAAGCAGAACCACGATTAGAAGTGCATAGAGTTGACTTAAAGTTATTTTGTCACGACACGGCAGTTATTAAAAAATCTTCAATTGTCTATAATCTTTTGCGCCTACGTCATATTGGATTTCCATAAGCCATTTATCCGATTGCGATTTGCTGTGGCCTAAAAAAGCACTATCTTTGTCGTGGTTATTGAAAGCTTTTCGGGCTTTTTGCTTGTTCATATTCGCGTAACAGTAAACACAGCCGTGAGGGCAGGTATCATAAGTCCCGATATCGGTGCTTTCGGCGCAACCGCACTCTTTCCTTGTTGGTTTTGGTTTATGCCGGAGGCCTTCGGGGAAAAACAAACTTTCAATTATGTCACCATCAATACAGTGTGCTTTGCTGATATTATCGCTTACTAAATAATCGCCACAGCATGAGAACATTTGGATTCCGTAGCGCTCCGCAATATCCGCCAGGTCATTTGCCAGTTCGATCTTAAAGTCATCACTGCAATTTGAAATTTTCAAACCTGTTGTTTTTCCAAGCTCTTCAAAGTTGCGTACAACCTTATTATATAAATTTACAAAACTGAAATAACAACGTTCTACGTACCCGGCAAACTCTGATGCAAGTTTCTCAAAGGCACCGATGTAAAAATTACGGTCATGAGTATCGGTCAGAATGATTGGGTCAAACCGCCAGTTGATATGTTGTGGTGAGTATATTCTGCTAAGTCGTTTTAAGGCATCTATTGCCGATTGTTTATTGACATCATTTTCGAAAACTTCCGGAAGACCTGTCACCGTATAATTGAAATAGAATTTATAACCTAACCGGTCAATAACCTTCAGATTCTCAATAAAGGGGCCGAAATCCTTCGACCAGAATACGAAGCAAGTTACATCCTCTGGCCTTAGAGATACAATATATCTTTTGCCGCTGAAAGGATTGACCAGCCCAATGAAGCCTTCTTTTAAACGGCGCATAAACCAATCGCCATAAAAGGCCGGTATATCGGTTCTGCGCGATACGGAAATAATTCTCTTCATTGTCAATCCATTCTTAAAGAAAATTCGTCTTTTTCCGAAAAAACGAAAATAAAAAAGTCAGGATTACCGCCAATTCTCTTTGTCAAACCTTATAGAACAAGCATTTTAAACGCAAGACTTTTTTCCATCCGGCAGAGGTTTCTAATAATCTTGACCCTCATATGAGATTCAGGTAAGCTTTCTAAAATTCGTGGTGAAGGACGGCTATTTAGAAATATCAATCTATATTTGTGAAAGGAAAGACTATGGTTAGGCGAATTGTGTCACAAAAAGTCTCATTTTTATTACTACATGTCGTAATTTTTGGATGGGGCCCGTGCCTGCAAGCCATGGATATAGTGAATGAGCCGTATCTGCTCGATACGGGGTTGATTTCGCGGTCAATTTCATTCGAGAATCCCACAGGTGCACCGGGACAAGGCGGCAAAGCAGCCAGTCGACTCGGCACCGGCCGAAAGGGAGCCCCGGCAATATCTTTTAAAGCCGGCCAGAAAGTGCAACTTTGTGATATCGAAGGGAAAGGTACTATTCGACATATCTGGATGACAACAAGCAATAATCCGGTCAATTTGCGAAGTCTGGTTATTCGTGCCTGGTGGGATGAGCAAAAACATCCGAGTATTGAGTGTCCGATTGGCGACTTTATGGGCTTTGCGCATGGCAAGGTGATGCCGTATTTCTCCGCGGCGCACTCGTTAGGTAAAAACGCCGGTATGAATATCTGGCTGCCTATGCCGTTTACCAAGCGTGCGAAGATTACGCTGACCAATGAAGGTGAAAAGAACGTGCCTTTGTTCTATCAAATCGACTACACAATCGCAGATAAGCATCCGGATGACGTGGGTCGGTTACACGTGCTGTTCCGCAGAGAAAATCCAACAACAATGAAAAAAGATTTCGTAATGCTGCCGCAACGAAAAAACAAAGGCCGTTTTATGGGTGCCGTCATTGGTGTTCGCAATCTTACACCCGGCCAATGGTGGGGTGAGGGCGAAATAAAAATCTATATGGACGGTGACACGGACTTTCCAACAATTTGCGGCACGGGAAGCGAGGATTATGTGTGCCTGTCTTATGGTATGCAACAGACACCATATCTTTATAACGGCTGCAATTTGAATCAGAACAATTTTGTTTCGATGTATCGCTGGCATCTGCCCGACCCGATTTCGTGGCAAAAGGAATGCCGAATAACAATTCAACAAATTGCGTGGAAGGACGGCCTTATCGAAACACAGGATGACTGGTCGTGCGCAACTTTCTGGTATGAACCGGTTCCCAGCGCTAAATTATCGGAGATGGCAGACGTTAAGGCTCGAACAGCAAATATCTGGCAGGATTAGCAGATTTTGGCGTCAATATTTCAACAGAATAAAAGGAGATGATTATGTTACGAAGATTGTTAGTTATTTTTTGCATAGAGATTTCGATATGTTTAGCCGGGTGTGATGGAAACTCTATACCGCCCGATGTGAATCCAGAGAATGGATTTGTGAAACTTTTCAACGGCACGGACCTAACCGGCTGGGAGAAAGACGGAAATGCCAGATGGTTTGTTGAAAACAGTACCCTTGTGGGGACACAGGGCGAAAATAATGCGCCGGGTGACTTGTTCACAAAAAACACATACAAAGATTTTCTATTGACCGTTACATACCGGACCGAGTGGCCCTGCAACAGCGGTGTCTGGTTTCGATATAAGTCGCCTCAGACAGCATACCAGGCTGATATTCTCGAATATAAGAATCCGGAGTGCTATTCAGGCACACTATATTGTCCCGGTAAAATGTTCCTTGCAATGAATACAGACAAAACGATTGTGAACCGCGAAGGCTGGAATACGATAGAGGTCCGTGCCGAGGGGAATCACATTCAAATATGGCTTAACGAGCATCAGGTTGCTGATGTGCATGATGACACAACTGACTCCGGCAAGATTGGTTTTCAAGTACACCCCGGAGATGAATACGGTCAAATGAAAATCGTCGTCCGCGAAATGCTACTCAAAGAGCTATAAGTTGTACCATTACTATCGCAACTTAAAACTAAATAGACCTTTTAAGCTGAAGATTCCACTGGTGCCTCGTCCTGGATGTACTCTCTGGGCTTATACCATCGGGCTACAGGTATGAAAAGTACAGTTGTAGCCAGCATAGCTATTACAAAAAACCAATAGTAGCTGGCCCCAGGCAGTTTGCTTGTGCCATCTTCGTTTTTTATGATGTCATTCACCACTGCTGCAAAGGCATTTCCAAGTGAGATTGAGAGCAGCTCAGCCGACTGGATTAGCGATTTCATTTTCTTTGGGGCCTGCGTATAGGCAAACTCAAGTGTTGTGATGGCCACCATAATCTCTGCGCCGGTCAGAAAGATATATGCTACGAATTGCCACCAAATACTTGGTTGGCCACCCCTTTCGAGTAGGATTTCTATCCACACGGGGACAAGAAAGCTCGCTGCGGTAAGGAACATGCCTATACCGATTTTGCGAAGATGTGTCAATGTCCATATACGATTGAGGACGGGATAGATTACATATAAAAATAATGGGATTAAAATCATAATCAAGACAGGATTGGCCGCCTGCATTTGAGCCGGAAGGATTTTCCATTCAACCTGGTTGAGTCCTCCTAATTTGCTCAGAAGCGAGCCTAAGAATGTCTGGTCAGATATATTCCATTTCAGGAAAGTAAGGTTCATTTTTCCGGCCTGGAGCACCCATGCTGATTCCGACTGGTAGAACAAAGTGAAGAACATTGAGACAAACAGAAAAATAATACAAAGTTTACCTAGTACTCTAATCCCCTCTTTGTCAAGCATATCCCGCCAACGGGCCTTGCCGGCCGGAGGGATGTGTACCAACCTGTATCGACCCAGCCAGTAAGTCAGCGTTGCTATGACCATAAAAACCGCAGGAACACCGAACCCGACCGTAGGGCCATACTTATCCAGTAAAATCGGGCAGACAAACATAGAAATGGCGGCTCCAAGATTGACTGAGAAATAGAACCAGGAGTAAACCTTTTCTATCAAGTTTTTATTTGAGGACCCAAACTGGTCCCCTACATTAGCCGATAAACAGGGCTTGATGATACCCGATGCCATGGCAATCAGTACCAGCCCACCCATCAATCCCATACGGGTGTGGTCACAGGCCAAAACAATAAATCCAACAGTATAAAGCATCGAAAACAAAACAATAGTCTTGAATTTACCGAGCCAGAAGTCCGAAATAACGGCGCCGATTAGCGGCATAAAATAAGCCGCTGAGGTGAACCAGTGGAACCACGCTTTGGCAGATTCATCCGTCATTACGCTCAGCGCGCCATTGGGTCCCATGAGATTTTTTGTCATGAAAACTATGAGTATGGAACTCATACCATAAAATGCGAAACGTTCGGAAGCTTCGGTAGTGAGAATACAGGGGATACCGGCAGGCATTTTTTTAGAAGGAATCGGCGAGGTCAAGTACTTGCTCTTAGCCATAATGGATTTTGCCCTTTCCTTGATTTACCAAACATTATCCTTTATGTTTTGTGATATGTTACAGGCGTTATTATTTGAGTTCAAAGAAGAAATGGGCGAATATGAAAAATAACAGGACTAAATCTCGGCGTTTGCGGAACTAACTTGATTTCAATAAAATGAGGTGGTAATATCCCTTATGCAAAAAAGTTATGGGGGCAAAATTAGGATATTAAACAGGAGTACAAAATCATGAAAAGTTTACCAATCTTTTTTACAATGTTTATAACAAGCATTGCCGTAATTGGTTGTGCACAAAACGCAAAAGAAGCAGAAATGGAAGATTTCATCACAGCTCATGTTGAAAAAATTCAGCCTATTGCCAAAGAGGCAAATCTTGCTTCATGGAACGCCGCAATCAGCGGCAAATCCGAAGATTACGATAAGGTCAGTAAATTAACGCTTGAAATCCGACAGATTTATAGCAATCCGCAGGATTTTATCTTTCTCAAAGAGATGAAAGAATCCGGCCGGGTTAAGAACCCTGTACTGGCCCGACAATTAGATTTACTCTATAACGCTTACCTGGAGAACCAGATAGAGCCGGGTCTGCTGAAGGAAATCGTTGATTTGGGCACAGAAATTGAAAAAAACTTTAGCACTTTTCGCGGAACCATCGAAGGGAAAAAAGTTACCGACAATGAAATTAAGGAAATTCTAAAAATTGAGACAAACTCCGATAAGAGAAAACAAGCGTGGCTGGCCAGTAAACAGGTAGGAACTGCGGTTGCGGATGATATTATCAGATTAGTTAAGCTGCGAAACAAGGCGGCTCGAAATCTTGGCTTTGACAATTTTCATACTCTTTCTCTGACTACTGTTGAGCAGGATGTCAAAGAGCTGGACCGGATTTTCGAGGAACTCTACGAATTGACCAACGAGCCTTTTGCCAAGTTAAAGACCGAACTGGACCGAATATTAGCCGCTAAATACGATATGGCTGTTAAAGATCTCATGCCCTGGCATTATCACGACCCGTTTTTCCAGGAAACACCTATGGTCTATGCACTGGATTTGGATATTTATTATGAGGATAAAGATATTAAGAAACTGGCAACGAAATTCTACTATGGTATTGGGCTGCCGGTCGATTCTATCCTTGCCAACAGCGACCTTTATGAACGTGAGGGTAAAAATCCACACGCTTTTTGTACGGATATCGACCGGGAAGGTGACGTACGCATTCTGTGTAATCTTAAAAATAACGAGACATGGATGGAGACTATTTTACATGAATCTGGGCACGCAATTTATGATAAATATCACGACCCACAATTGCCATATCTGCTCAGAGAGCCGGCGCATATTTTTACAACAGAAGCTATTGCTATGTTCTTCGGCCGATTGAGCCGTAATCCTGTATGGATGCAGCAGATGCTCGAGTTGTCCGAGCAGCAGCGGGCCGAAATTGAAAAAGTAAGCGGCAAGTATGCTCAGCTCAAGCAACTCATTTTCGCACGCTGGGCTATGGTAATGTATGATTTTGAAAAACAGCTTTATGCAACTCCAGACCAGAATCTGAACCGGCTCTGGTGGCAAACGGTTGAGAAGTATCAGTTTGTAAATAAGCCGCAGGGACGAAATCAACCAGACTGGGCAGCCAAGATTCATTTTGCCATCGCGCCTTGTTATTACCATAACTATATGTTGGGTGAATTGCTGGCGTCTCAGTTACATCACCATATCGTTCACAAGATCCTAAAACTCGAATCGGATGAAAACGTCAGTTATGTTGGGCAAAAGCAGGCCGGTGATTTTTTAGCTAAGAATGTTTTGGAAGCCGGGGCTCTCTACCATTGGAACGAAATGATTGAGCGGGCAACAGATGAACCGCTGACGCCGAAATACTTTGTCACCGAGTTTGTGAAATAATTGACGAAACCAACTGGCATACATTAGCAATGGTCTTAATGGATAGTTGTAAATTTTTGAAATTTTAAACGGGGTCATTCATGGATTTAGAAGGACGGTCGATACCGGAAATTACGATTAAGGCAGTTGTTCTTGGTATTATACTTTCGGTTGTGCTGGCGGCGGCGAACGCATATCTGGGTCTGTTCGCGGGAATGACAGTATCGGCATCGATACCGGCCGCGGTAGTGTCGATGGGAGTGCTGAGGCTGTTTCGACGGAGCAACATTCTGGAGAATAATATCGTACAGACGGCAGCATCGGCAGGTGAATCATTAGCGGCCGGTGTGATATTTACACTGCCGGGGCTGGTGATATTAGGCACGTGGGACAGTTTCAGCTTCAAGTGGGTTGCAATAATCGCCGGTTTTGGTGGCGTTCTGGGTGTGCTGTTTACGATACCACTGCGTCGGTCGCTGATTGTAGAAGGAAAGCTCAAGTTCCCCGAAGGTATAGCAACGGCTGAAGTTCTGGAGACCGGTCAGAAAGGAGGAAGGGGTGTTCTGTGTATCGCCAAGGCTGCTATTGCGAGCGGTCTGTTCAAAGTAGGAGCCGGGGCCATGGGACTATGGCCAGAAGTTGTAGAAGGAGCAAAGGGAATTGGCGGGTCGATTGCCTATTTCGGTTCGAACTTAAGCCCGGCACTTCTTTCCGTCGGATTCATAGTCGGACTGAATATCGCAGTTTTGATTTTCATCGGAGGCGCATGCAACTGGCTCATTGCAATACCTATTTGCGCAGTTCTTCAGGGACGTCCGAGCGGAGAGGAACTCAGTACTGTAGATTGGGCATTCGAAATATGGTCCTCTCAAACCCGCTACATAGGTGTGGGTGGAATGGTAATTGGCGGGCTGTGGACGATTTTCCATATGCGAAAGTCTTTGTTGAGCGGGATAACCAGCGGGCTCAAAGCTTATCAGGATTTGACCGGTGGACAGGTGGAAATCGCCAGGACAGAGAAAGACATGCCGATGAAATGGATTCTGGTTCTTATAATCGGCTCGGTTGTGCCATTGTTTCTGCTGTATCAGGTTTTCGTTCAGCAGGTACAAATATCGGTCACAATGGCGGTGATAATGTTAGTAACGGGATTTGTATTCTCAGCGGTAGCCGGCTATATGGCGGGGCTTGTCGGCTCATCGAATAATCCCATATCCGGCGTCACCATAGCGACTGTGCTGGTCTCCTCGCTGCTTTTATTATTGCTGATGGGTAAAGACGCTCCGAACGGACCCGCCGCCGCTATTATAATCGGCAGTGTAGTTTGCTGTGCGGCGGCGATAGCGGGTGACAATATGCAGGACCTTAAAGCCGGTTATATTGTTAAAGCAACACCCTGGAAACAGCAGATAATGCAGCTTGTGGGTACGGTATCGGCGGCTCTTGTGCTGGCTCCGGTAATGATACTGCTTCAGAAGGCATACGGTTTTGCGGGTCAACCTGGTGCCGGGCCTAAAGCGCTGGCCGCACCACAGGCAAATTTGATGGCTTCGGTTGCAAAGGGAGTTTTTGAAGGTGAACTTCCGTGGAATTATATTTATATAGGGATGATAATAGCAGTCGGTGTGATAGCTCTTGATATATATTTACAGAAAAGAGTGAGTGCCTTTCGGACACCAATCCTTGCAGTGGCAATTGGATTTTATCTGCCGTTCGAGTTATCTGTGCCGATTTTCGCAGGCGGGCTTATTCATTACGCCGTCAAGAAATATCACACGAAAAGAAATACACAGAAGGAACAAGTCGAGAAATCCAGCCGGAATGGGTTGCTGTTCGCTTCGGGCTTGATTACGGGGGAGGCATTGATGGGGATCCTTCTGGCGGTGCCGATTATCTTACTTAAGCGTTTTGAAATCGATCTGCCATACTGGTATATAGACGATATAGTAATGAATCTGTTTCGTGTAGTAGGTGTAGAACTTCCTTTTAAGCCGCCGATAGGTGCAACATTAGGGATTATCTTATTGTTTGGCGTTGCGTACTGGTTATACCATACCGCCCGTGGTAAAAAAATAACTCCTAACCCATAATAACCGTGACATTGTGGTTTTTCCCATCCTGGAATACAGGCAAGACATTGCTGTTTAGCTTCTTGCTATCGACAAGAATTTCCTTAATGCCTTTGGACACATGCTTTGGGTTTTGTACAGTTATTTTATAAACCGAACTTCTGAATTTTCTTTCTACTGTGAAACCATCCCAATCATTCGGGATACAGGGGTCTATTAACAAACCATCGTATTCAGGCCTGATACCCAATACTCGGTTATAGCATAAAAATTCCAGGCTGCTGTTCCGGTTAACCACGAGTTTTTAGCTTCACCGGGTTTATAAGCATCTTTGCCGGCAACCATTTGTGAATAAACATATGGCTCTGTCTTGTGCAAATCACTGATATCTTCGAGATAAGATGGAGCAATTTTCTTATAATACTCAAACGCCCTGTCACCATTTCCAAGAATTGTTTCAGCAATCATAATCCAGGGATTATTATGACAGAAAACACCCGCATTTTCTTTGTATCCCTTTGGATAAGTGGAAATTTCGCCCAGATTTATATGGTATTTTGTAAAAGCCGGATTATTCAAAACAATACCATACTCACAATCGAGATATTTTTTTACAGAGTCCATAGTTGATTGTGCTTTGCCGTCTTCCAGACCGACCCCGGCCATAACGCAGAACCCTTGAGACTCAATAAAGATTTTCCCTTCCTCATTTTCGTTACTTCCGACTTTTTCTCCAAAATAATCATAGGCCCGAAGGAACCAATTACCATCCCATCCGTGTTTATCAATGCTTTCTTTCATTCTGTCCACTTGTGAAACGGCTAAATCCGCTTCCTTCTGTTCGCCATACCTTCTGCATAATTCAGCAAACTCGGTTCCATAAAGAACAAACATGCCCGCTATCATCACTGATTCGGCTACACCGCCCTGCTTATTTTCAGTGGTCTGGAAAGATTCATCCGGATTTTTCGAAAAACAATTCAGGTTCAGGCAATCATTCCAGTCTGCCCTGCCGATAAGCGGCAGATTATGAGGCCCCAGATTATTCACTACGTGGTAAAAAGACCTTTTCAAATGCTCAAATAAAGATTTTGCTTTTGTTTGGTCGCTATCAAACGGGACCGACTCATCGAGTATCGACCAATCACCGGTCTCTTTAATATAACTTGACGTTGATAGTATCAGCCAAGGGGGATCATCATTGAAATTGCCGCCAATCTCATTATTCCCTCTCTTGGTTAAAGGCTGATATTGATGATAAGCACCGCCATCTTCAAACTGCGTTGCGGCAATATCCAAAATTCTTTCCTTTGCCTTTTCAGGAATCTGATGAACAAACCCGATGAGGTCTTGATTCGAATCTCTGAAACCCATTCCCCGGCCAATACCGGACTCAAAATACGAAGCGCTGCGGGACATATTAAAAGTAACCATACACTGGTACTGGTTCCAGATATTTACCATTCTGTCGAGCTTTTCATCATTGCTTTGCAACTGGAAAATCGAAAGCAAATCAGACCAGTAATTTTTTAATTCGTCAAACGCCTTAATAACAGAATCAGAGTCCTGATACTTCGCTATTAGACTTTCCGCCTTTTTCTTGTTGATGACTCCCGGACTTTCCCATTTCTCTTCCTCGGCATTCTCGACATATCCAAGCATAAAAATCAGTTCCTCTTCCTGGCCGGGAGCAAGGTCTATTTCGAGCATATGTGAACCGATGGGTGACCATCCATGAGCAACAGTATTACGACTTTTTCCTTCCATCACGGCATCGGGATTTCCGAATCCATTATACAAGCCGACGAAGGATTCTCTGTCCGTGTCGAATCCCTGTATGGGCCGGTTAACGGAATAAAAAGCGTAGTGGTTACGTCTTTCCTTATACTCCGTCTTGTGGTAAATGACCGATTCTTTGACCTCTACCTCTCCGGTCGAGAAGTTTCTCTGGAAATTTGTCATATCATCCAAGGCATTCCAAAGGCAAAATTCAACAAACGAAAAAAACTTAATCTTTTTTACGGTTTTGCCTTTATTGGTAAGTTTGACCTTCTGAATTTCACAATTGTCACCGAGCGGCACAAAATATGAAATCTCCACCTCCAGATTATTTTTTTCACCCGTTATTATTGTATAGCCCAGCCCATGCCTACATTCGTAACGGTCCAAGGCAGTCTTTACAGGTTTCCACCCAGGCGACCAAACATCCGTCCCGTCATTGATATAAAAATATTTCCCTCCTTCATCTATCGGGACATTGTTGTATCTATACCTCGTTATTCTTCTAAGCTTAGCATCTCTATAAAAGCTATATCCCCCCGCCGTATTTGAGATAATCGAAAAAAAATCTTCAGTGCCGAGATAATTAATCCACGGGTATGGTGTTTGGGGTTCGGTTATAACATACTCTTTTTGATGGTCTTCAAAATATCCGTATTGCATAAAGCTGTAATCTCCGCGATTTAATTTGATTAACAAAACAAATAAGGCTACTCATTACAACCAACTAACACTATGTCAGGATGCAGTGGTGCTGTCATGCCTACGCCCAGATAAAAACCAACGTGTGGGGGTTGATTATATGCTACGTTCTGCCAGGCAATGCTTAACCTGTATTGTGGATTATGCATAAGAGTATAAAAACGGTGGTTTGTAGGTATTGTAGTCGTATAGATTCGCAGTTCTGTGTTGTCCCTTGTTCGCCAGATTACCTCTTCTCTCCAGTCGCCAAAAATATCCGCACTGAGAGCAGGCGTTGATTTTGAACCATTGTTCGACCTACAGTCATCAGCCGTAAATATAACAGTTTCCAAGCCGATTTCCCAATTCCACTTGGAAATACGATTGCTGTCCAATGTTTCCCGCAGTAAATCGTCATCCCACCAAACCAAAAAGTTTTGAGACCCTGGTCGGTCCCCAATTTCCACGCCTTTGATATTACGTAGCCCGCCGGAACCACCCCAGCACTCGGCACCTAAATAACGAGGGTCGATATCCGCAGCAACGCCTCGTCCAACATCCAATCCGGGGTCTTTTCCCCATAAGACTTCTCCGGTTGCAGCGTCAAACAGCGCTGCGCCAAAACCATTTTCATAACCTGATACAGGTACTTCATTTTCATGTATGCCCCAAACTTCCAAACCCGGTCTGTTAGGGTCCAAGTCACCTACATGCATCGCATCCCCATGTCTTAAGTTCGTGGAATACAAACCCGTCCCATCATAATCAACACACATCGCACCATAGATAATTTCATCTTTGCCATCGCCATCAACATCCGCAACGCTCAAGTTATGATTTCCTTGTCCCGAGTATAGTTCCAATCCGGGTTCAGCAGAATCAAAGACCCAGCGCGATGTAAGTTCACCACATCTCCAATCCCAGGCCGCCAGCACCGACCTGCCGTAGTAACCACGGCACATAACTACACTCGGCCTTACACCATCAAGATATGCCACACACGCCAGGAAACGGTCCGCCCTGTTGCCATTCCAATCATTCCTGCCGTTGCCGCCGACCCCTCCCCAGCCACCAACATTACCCCTTGGTGGGATATAATCTACCGTAACCAGTGCGGCACCGGTCTGTCCGTCAAATATAGTAAAAAACTCCGGGCCATCAAGTATCTTTCCATCACTATTTACCCATCTCGCTCTGGGGTCACCAATTACATTACCCTGCCCGTCGATAGTCCCATCCGCCGTTTTACATGCTATTTCGGCTTTGCCGTCACCATCAAGGTCATACACCATAAACTGAGTATAATGGGCGCCTTCACGGATATTACTTCCTAAATTAATCCTCCACAAGAAAGTTCCATCCAGCTTGTAGGCTTCGAGTATTGGCTCATCCGTCATACCACTTGACGCATTATCTTCACCCCTTCCCGCCTGGTGTAATACAATCTCATATTCGCCGTCACCATCCAGGTCTCCGACCGAGGCATCGTTGGGCGTATAACCCTCAGGAGTTTGAAGAGGAATTGATAGGTACTTCTGAGACCAGACTTCCGCCGGAGCAGATGCCTCCAGCTCCTGACCGTTAATTACCGGCCGAATGAAATAAGTGTTTATCTGACTAAGGTCAACCCTAAAATCATTAAAATTAGTCGATTCCGTGATAAGTTGACTATTGAGCCTGACAGGTTCCTCATCATCAGTGCAGCGATAAATGTTAAAGGCAATATCATTCGGGTCGGTTCCCAATAAGCGCCATCCCACGTAGACTTGACCATTGCCCAGATTAATCGCAACTACTCCACGTTTCAGATTTTCCATCTGCCGTTGAGCATATATTGAACTCGTGAAAAAGAGCAGCACCACAATAACGATAATTACTTTGATTTGAGTCTTTAACATCATCGTACCCGTAATCTTTCTATTAATTCTCCTATTATAACAAAAAACTCATTTGATTTCTTAACTTTTTCTCACAGTGCTTCCACAGGCATCTTACACTCACCATTTATTGTATCTTGCCATTCATGAAATTTTTACTACTAATGAGCTCGCCTGATGGATTCCACAACTCCGCGGAGCCGTGACACATAAAATTCTTCCAGTAAGACCGGGCTTTCTTTTGGCCGTTCGGCCAGTATTGTGTCCAAATACTTATGCCATCTTCACCATGTTCCCATGCCCATTGCACCAAGCCATCTTCGGACCAGTAAGTTTCTTTTCCGGTTTTCTTTCCCAGATTATATTCGGCCTGGCGTTGTCTTTGACCGTTGGTATAATACCAGGTCTCACGTCCGTGCAATAAAAACCGGCCATCATTAGCTATTCCGCCACTGAATCGTGCCTTTATCCTTCCATTGGAATATGTTTCCATATATTCTTTGATATCTGCAATTGACTTAGCATCGGATGTCATAAGTTTAGCATCTGAAACAGAATCGTGTTTCTCATCTGATAGAATCCAGGCCTCGTTGAACTCAAAATGTAAACACGGCCTGTTCATCGTGGTAATCAGATGAATCATCCCATTTGGCGCCTGTCTGGCTACGGAATAGCCGATAGTGGGGTGGCCGTTATGGCGTTTTGGGTCCTCGTGGAGTTGAGCGCCGATGAGTGGTTTTATAGTCCAGGATTTACCATCGTCATCCGACAACGCCACATAAGAGCCATTCTGCTTAATCGAATCGGGTTTTTTTCCTCTGGAATGTTGAAAATCACCTGCAAAAAACAACCGGCCACTTTCTAACATTAAGATACTGGGCCTTTGGTTGGAGCCCTGTTCGGGAAATTGGGTTTTACTCACCGCCCAGGTTCTGCCACCATCGCTTGAAATAACCTGTGGCATGAATCCGTTTATGTTCGTATTCTTGCCACCCATCCCCAGAATGGTCTTGCCATCGCTGAGCAAAGCATAAGTAGTATGACGCCCGGCACTGCGTCCTTCCGTATCGAACCATGTTCGGCCGTTGTCCCGGCTGACCCACAAAACAGATTTGCCACCCGAACCGTCACTGGCAATATACATCGTGCCATCTTTATCTCGCAATGCCGTGTTAATCGGCTGACGTGAATGGGAACCAATCATACTGATGAACTTCGGAAATTTCACTTCGTCCCAGGTGGCACCGCTATCCCGGGAAGAGGTCCACTGGAAAGGAAAACCACCATCCAGCTTGGGACATCCCCAGAAAAAGTGAACCGTTTTATTGTCTGTCCAAAGCAGAGGCGCATGGTCATTAACAGCAGCAAAATCAAACAGTCTATCCGGCATATCCCACTGGTCGGCACCGAAACGCAGCCGGCTGGCAATCAGTGAAACACCCGGCTCATACTCATCATAGGAAGTATAAATCACCAGTAGAACGTCACCATTCGGACAGACTTCCATCGCCGGGCTGTGATTGTGCTTTCGAAACGAAGGATGCATACCAACAGCATCAATCTCACTGTTGCTACTGTTATCAAGTGGAACCGGTAGTATGTAACGCTTTCGGAAATAAGGTTTATTCAGAGAAGGCCCTATCTTCACAATGCTGGCATTTTTTTTGATTCCCCGTGTTACAAATGATTTTCGAGGTCGAATTGGTTCCGTATCGGGTATCGACGCCTGAACGACACGGAAACCTATGCAGTGTTGTCCGGGAATTTTATATTCTTCTGAATCTCCATTGTAGGGTCCAAAGCCCGGCGCCATGCCGGCCCGATTAGAAGATGCATTAAAGAGAGTACGCTCTTCATTGCGGCTCCCATCGTCCAAAGGACCTCCCCGCACCACGCGAGCCATACCTTCAAACAAACCAACTGGGTCGGCTTGAGGCTGGGCCGGATAGGCTCCAAACCAATCCAAACACCATTCCCGCACGCCAGTATGCATGTTTTTCAACCCCCAGGGATTGGTTTGGTTTTCAGAAGGAGGTTTGTCACCCGACCAATACAAAGATGTTGTTCCCGCCCGGCAGGCGTACTCCCATTCGGCTTCGGTCGGCAAACTATAAGGTTTGCCCTCCTTTTTACTGAGCCATTGACAAAATTTCACAGCCTCATACCAGCTTACACCCGAAACATAAGGCGCAAACCGAGGGTCACCTTTAAAATCTTCCTTGAATTGCCGGTACTGCTCTATAGTAACTTCTGTCTCTGACATAAAGAAGGGCTTCGAAATTCTTACCTTGTGAATGGGCTTTTCGTCCCAGTGGTCCCGCGGCAGGTCACTGCCCATCTCAAAAGTTCCGAGCTTAATCCGGAACATCTTCATGCCTATCGAGTTGGCGTATGTTTCAGTATCATCCTGACCTAATGCAATTCCATCAACCGCTGACAAAAACACGCCTATAACTAAACTAATAACGAGTGACAATTTTCTATCCATCATTGTATTTTCCCTACCCAGTCGGATACCCGACTTAATTTTCTATCTGAGCCGATTCACCAGAACCGGAACCGAGGTAATAGCTGGTCATCGGATAATGCCTGTCCGTATAACCCATTGTATGATGGCATATATCATTACGATACAGCGGGTCCTGCATTAAACAAACACGACGGTCCGCCGCAGGTATGGTAGTACTGTATATCCGAAGCTCACCACCCCAGACAGTAACAATCTCTTCACGCCAGTCACCAAGTATATCTGCTATTTGCCGCGCACCACCCCGTATTCGATCCCCCTGAATATTAATCAGACTGCCGTTGTTCCATTTTGCAAGGCCACCGCGTCTAATAAACTCCCGAATAGGGTCGGCATCCCACCACGCCATAAGCCCTTGCGGAGGCACAGTTCCCTGAATACGGACACCTTTGGAAGAATAGTAGAATCGCTCGCCAGCCAGTTCCATACCGGGATAAGCAGTATCAATGTCGGCGGCCATACAATCACTCAATTCGTTATCGATGGTAGGTTCATCCGAACCGAAAAGAATTTTCCCCGTCCGTGCCTCCACCAGACAAAAACCATTGCGAGGATGCGGCTCTTCAATGATATACAATATTTCCCAGCCGGGGTTCTCCGGGTCAATATCGCCCATATAAGAGCGGTCGCCATGCCCCAGACCGGTCCCCCATATAGTTCTGCCGTCGTTATCGATTGCAATCGAGCCGTTGATTATCTCATCGCAGCCGTCACCATCGATATCACCTGTCTTTACAGTATGCTGGCCCTGTCCCTGATACATAAAAGGAGCACGCTCATTCGTCCATCGCCAGACTTTTCTGAGTTTCTTGTTTTCCAGCACATAAGCATCAACCTTCATCATGCCATAGGTGCCGCGAACAGCAAGAATAGCCGGGGTTTTACCGTCCAAATATGCCACAGCCAGCATATGCCTGCTTGCACGGTTGCCTGAGTGATCTCCCCAATCCTGAACCTTGCCAAGCTCAATCCAATCTACCTTGTCGATTAACTCGCCGGTCCGGCCATCATAAACAGCAAGATACTCCGGAGCATCCAGAAGGAATCCCGTTCGTCCACTGGGCAGCATTTCCTGCTGAGTGGCGGCGTAATCCGACGTGCGAACACACACTTCGGCCTTGTTGTCACCATCCAGGTCACGAACCACCATAGGCGTCC
>CAZJIR010000002.1:5404-32851 GCA_964546095.1 uncultured Pirellulales bacterium | reverse complement strand
AACTAATAGCCGTTAAATTATATTCGGTTTTGATGGAACGAAGGTCCGGCCAGTCTAAAGCTTGGTCTGCGATTTTAGATGGAACGAATTATTTATGCCACGAGGCGGCGCACATTTTTCAACCGAGGAGCTTGTTCGGGTCCTCAGCCATTACGACATCGGCGTAATCCTGCAGGTTAAGTCATTGTCGGCCGGCAACAGGCGTGCGCCGAAAATGGTGCTGATATCCGAACAGGGTAAGTTCTTACTGAAACGCAGGCCGAAAGGCAAAGATGACCTCTACCGCGTGGCCTTCGCGCACGCTGTGCAAAGCCATCTGCAAGAGAAAAAATTTCCGGTTACAACCCTGCTGGCCAATCGCAGCGATAATAATACCATCCTGCAGCTCAACAATCATATTTATGAGCTTTTCCAGTTCATAACAGGCTCGCGCTACGATGGCTCATTAGAAGCGACCGTCGATACAGGCCGGCAGTTGGCAAAGTTTCATCGGCTTTTAGTTGATTTTGCTCACGAGTGGAAGCCGTTAAAGGCCGGCTTTCATGATTCTTCCACGGTTCGCAGGTATCTGAAAACACTCGGCTCCGACAGGTCGGCCAGTGCCGATAGAAAACTAAAAGCTACCGCCGAAGCACTAATGGTTCTTTATAACGAATCGGGCGTTCGTGTAAATGAACTGGGCTTTGACTCCTGGCGGCAGCAGGTCGCACATGGCGACTGGCATCCGGGTAATATGCTCTTTTCCAAATGCAAGCTGGCCGCGGTCCTCGATTTCGATTCGGTCAAGTTCGCCCCGCCTATTACCGACCTTGCCAATGCGATGCTTCAGTTTTCCATCGTGGGTGGCAGGCCGAATCCAAAAGACTGGCCCGACTACTTTAGTAAGGACAAGCTCATTCAAATCCTGAACGGATACAGGCGTGTTATAAAGCTGGATAAGAACAAGCTGGATTCGCTGCTTGATTTAATGATTGAGACGATGATAGCCGAGGCGGTGTTGCCGATAGCCGCCACCGGCTTTTTCGGACACCTAAGCGGCAGCGATTTCCTTGAAATGATTCTGCGAAAAGCAAACTGGCTCAAAAAACACCACAAAGAGCTGCACAAAGCGATTTGTTCGTGAAGTGTTGCACGAATGCAACATTTCAGATCTCAGATTTCAGCCCCTGAGGGGTAAAATTTCAGATTTCAAATTTACCGTAGAATTCTTTTGGGGGCGTTGTTTCGTGTTGCGTATTGCAGGAACGAATTAGGCCGGTATTTTAAGGGGGCTTTTCTGTTTTTTCCTTGAAAAGTACTAAGGGAGTGCTATAATTTTATTGGCTGCATTAAATAGGCTTTTTGGAGGAGACAATCCAGCCGGCGTGCAATCAAGGAGGTTTTCGTGAAAACAAGAATAGGGTAATGAATGTACGCGCAGTGTACAGCAATCACAATTTTTGGAAAGGGTGGAATTATGAATAAGAAAATTTCATTTGTGTTAGCAGCAGCATTAATGGTGGAGTTGTTCGCTATGGCGGCCCCGACACAGGCACAGTATGTATATCTCCCTAATGTAGTTGGCATGAGTGGAGCTGACGCAGGGTCAGTGATCAGATCTGCTGGTCTTACGATTTCTTGGACATACCAGTACAGTGTTTCTGTCGCAGAAGGACTTATAATCAGTCAGGACCCACCAGGGGGAGCAATGGTTCCTGAAGGTTCTGATGTACACCTGTTCTTATCTCTTGGTCCCCAGCCGGTCGAGGTCCCTGATGTGGTAGGTATGAGTGAAACTGACGCAAGTTCAGAGCTCAATTCTGCTGGTCTTACGATTTCTTGGACATCCCAGTACAGTGGTACTGTCGCAGAAGGACTTGTAATCAGTCAGGACCCCGCAGGGGGAACAACGGTTCCTGAAGGTTCTGTGGTGGCTTTGGTTATGTCTCTTGGTCCCAAGCCGGTCAAGGTCCCTGATGTAGTGGGTATGAGTGACGATGAGGCCGAGTCGGCGATTCATTCGGCCGGTCTTTACGTTTCGATCACACTTCAGCACAGTGATACTGTCGCAAAAGGACTTGTAATCAGTCAGAACCCCGCAGGGGGAACGTGGATTCCTGAAGGTTCTGATGTGAACTTTGTCATATCTCTTGGCCTGCGGCAGCCGCCTGTTGGCCCGCCGGTTAAGCCTGATGCAGGTTGTCTGGCAGCACACTGGAAGCTGGATGATGGTTCCGGCACTACTGCTATTGATTCTTCAGGCAATGGCTTCGATATGACGCTGTATAATAACACGTGGGAAGATGGAGTGCTCGAAGGTGCAGCGCACTTCCACGGTATGGGCTATGGAGAAGTATCGGATGTTAATTACAAGGATAATGTTATCACGTTATGCGCCTGGGTCTGGCACGATGTGTTCATAGTTAATAAAATCGAGCGATACATAACGGCCGGACAGTCAACCGCGGCCATTTGCAAGGAGTATGATGGTCGATTAGTCTTCTACGTCGATACCGACGACAATCTCCGGCACCTGTTAGCTGAGGATGTCCTAACCGAAGGCCAGTGGCACCATGTTGCAGGCATCTGGGATGGGCTCACCCAGCATCTGTATATGGACGGCGAGGAAATCGCAGACCAGCAGCCGGAACCTGTCGGTGTTTTAGGCGGCATATCTGACGTAACGCTGAGTTCTGAGACTGGGCCCTTTAATGGGATGCTGGACGATGTTCGCATCTATAACTGCGCCCTGAGCATCAATGAGATTCGTTACCTCGCTGGTTTTTAAGCTTACACAAACACATTTCGTTTCCGCCTTTGCGAAAGCATAAGCAAAGGCGGAAGCATTCATTTTCTAGCGACAAGCGACGAGCGACGAATAAATCTTGATATGTCTGGCTAAGAAGGGTATTGTTGACCACTGATTAACGCGGGCACAAGCTTCACTGATTAACGAAGACACGGATTAACGCGGAAATGTTTCGAATTTAGTCCGTCCAAAGAAGGCCGGATCTACGCTGCGCTTCGATATTTCGTATATAGTTGGTGGAATTTCTTTGGTTGATGCTGATTGCTGTTAGTCGTTGTTTGTTTTCTGTGCTGCCGGAGGCCAGCATGAGCATCGTACGGTATCACGAAAAAACGAAGTGGTGGAGTGATTAAGATTGGTGCGAACCGAAGGCAGGAAAAGAGAAATCAAAAGTCAAAATGCAAAAGGTAAAATTAAGGAAGCCCTTTGGGCGATTATTTTAATAGATTTCTCGACAAGCTCGAAATGACATTTCAGGTTTAATCATTGAAATTTAGTATCGCGAAGTCCTTATAATAAAGCTTTGCAGCTTTATCATAGGCCTTGGCTGCATCAATTTCATTTTTGAAGTAGCCGAGGTGCTTTCTTTTGCAGTTGACGAGGATAGCGGCCCGCCATTTTTTGATCTGCTTGTTGTACCAGACGCCCCTGTATTTCGAGGAGGTGTTGATTTTTGGATAGCGGGCGTATCGGGCGTTGTCGGCGGGAGTGGCGGGGCGCAGGTTGGCTTTGCGATTGTCCAGGCCGTTATGGTTGATGTGGTCGACGAAGAGATTATCGGGGACGTCTATGATTACTCTGTGCATTGTAATTGTTAATCTTCTTTTTTGGGTTTTTGACCACTGGCCGCGGTTGGCGTAAGAGGTGGTGCCCCTTTGGACAAGGTACCATTTGTGTTTTGCGATGCGGTCGTAGTCTTCGGGGTCGACGATGGCGTATTTTCCGTGCGTGAGGGGGATTCTTCTGTAGGTATAGCCGCAGCGCAGCCTGCGATAGAGAAGGGCCAGTAAGATGAACGGCCTTTCGAGCCAATCAGGAATTGTAACAGTGAATTTGGTAATGTAACCCCCCGGCCGCGATGGATAATCGCGAGAATTTCTAAATTCTAAGCACTAAACTCTCCACAGGACGCCTAACGGTGCAAACAATATCAAATGACCAAAATCCAAAGGCCTTAAACAACAAGTTTTGAGAATTTGAACATTAGAATTTCGAATTTGTTTATGATTTCGATATTCGGATTTAGGATTTAAGGTTTTCAACCGAAGGCTGAAAAAACGTGCCTCCTACTATTGGAGGGACCTGCACGTTTGGCAAAAAAATGCGCAATTTTATAAAGAATAAAATCGATAAGTGCCTATGAGTAAGTGACTAAAAATTTTGGCGAAAATTTTATTTTTGCTCATGGGTATCTGCACATTTGGCAAAAATTTTGACTTTTTTCTGTTTTTATGATTTTTTGGTGAACAGAGTAGAAAGACAGGATTAAGAATTTAGAATTAAGAATGTAGAATTAATAATTTAGAATCCTTCGACCCATTCGGCTTTCCCTTAGGGACGCTTTACGGCGCGCTCAGCGCGGGATCTGCTCAGGACATGTTTTGAATTTGATATTCGTTTTAGCGGGAATTGTAGCTTATGGCCCGGATTTTGCTGTTTTTTATCCGGATTTTGGGGTTTTTTTAATTGACGCGGGGACGGTTTATCTGGTATAAATAAGATTGAAAGGAGTACGTGCCTGTAAAAGTTGTACAGCTGTGGATATTCATCTTCATTCAAACAAGACTTCTATATTACTTTTGAATTTTCTAAAGCAGAATTGAGTAATATGTAAAAAAGAGAGCCGGGGCTTGTGCTTCGGATTTGGGGTTGTTGACTATCAGGTGGTGGTAAGATATGAAGGCAGGAGGTCAGTTCGTTTCGTGGGGATATCATTCCTGGTGGTCGGTGTTTATCGAAAATAAGCAGGGTTTTGATGGTTGGCTAAAACTTAGCCAGCCCTTATTGTAACTTTTTATTAAGGAGGTGTAATTATGTATAAGAGATTAACTTGCCTGGTATTTTATGCTGTTGTGATTGGCGTGCTTTTGTCGAGTACGGCCAATGCAGAACTCGTGGGCTGGTGGAAGTTCGATGAGACGGCCGGCATGACTGCCGCCGATTCATCCGGCAACGGTTACGATGGCACGCTCATGGGAGACCCACAGTGGGTGGAAGGCTGGCTTGACGGGGGGGTGGAACTTGACGGTACGGATGACTACGTCGATTTGGACATCAGCGCACTTGTCCCGACACTGGATGAGACCACCTTGACTATATGGGTGAACTGGACCGGTGAGGGGGGTGCGTGGCAGCGGATAATCGATATCGGCACAGGTACAAGTTACTATATTTACATTACTCCTCAGGCGGCAGCCTTTGGTAACGCGCTACATGTGGCTATTACGGCCGGTAGTGGATGGAGTGAGTTCAGCTCAAGCGAGGGTATGCTGGCCACCGGCTGGCACCATATTGCAATAACTAATAGTCTCAGTGCCGCGGCTATGGTCATGTACCTCGATGGTAAGGTTGTCGGGACAATGGAAGATGTCACAAACTTCGTGAGTGGCATAGGCGAGGCAAACCAAAGCTGGCTCGGCAGGTCACAATACGTTGCCGACCCAGGCTTTAACGGTATTTTGGATGATTTCCGCATTTATAACCATGTGCTGTCGGAGATTGACCTTCACGCTATCGCTGTGACGAATTATCAGCGGGCCTGGAAACCCAACCCGACTGAAGATGAGATTGATGTGCTGCTCGATAGAAAACTTATCTGGAATCGGGGGATTGTCAGCGATGAGACGTTCGAACTTTACAACGAGCACCAGGTGTACATCGGAACCGACTTCAACGATGTGAACTCGGCGACAGTGCCCGCGGCAACCGTGACGGATGCCAACGAATATGTAACCTCTCTTGATTACGATACGACGTATTACTGGCGCGTTGACGAGGTTAGCAGCCTTGACCCGAATAGCACGGTGAAAGGCGAGGTCTGGAGCTTTACGACAGCCAACTTTATCGTTGTGGAAGATTTTGAGGACTATAACGACTTCGAACCATACACGGTATATTTAACGTGGATAGATGGATGGGGCGATGCTATGAACGGTTCGACGGCAGGTTATCCTGAGCCGATATTCATAAATGGAGAGCATTACCTGGAGACTACAATTGTTCACGGCGGTGCTCAGTCGATGCCCCTATTCTACGACAACAATGCGGGGCTCTCTGAGGTTACCAGGACGTTTAATGCCGACTGGACCCAGGATGATGTTGTTACGTTGACGCTGTTCTACTACGGCGATGCAAGTAATGCGGTTGAGCCGATGTATGTTGCTCTCGATGGTAATGCGGTGATAACAAACGATAATCCGAGAGCGGTGTTGGATAATAGTTGGATCCAGTGGGATATCCTCCTGCAGGATTTTGCAGACCAGGGCGTGGACCTTACCAATGTCGAAACAATGTCCATCGGTATGGGTGACAAGGTTAATCCTCAAGCCGGTGGCGGTACAGGCCATGTGTTCTTCGATAATATTCGTTTGTATCGGTCGCTACCGGCAGAGCCCGAACCTGAGACGGAACCAGTTGACCCCGGCACTGATAATCTGGTGGCTTATTACGCTTTTGAGAACAATACTGAAGATGGTTCCGACAATGGCCTGCATGCTACTGTGGAGGGCAATCCGCAGTATGTCCCAGGGCTAACCAGCTACGGAACGGCTATGGCGTTCGACGCTTCTTTCGACCATATTGTATTGCCCATCGGTTCGGCCATTGCTTCGATGTCGGACATTACTGTTGCGTGCTGGGTTGATTTTTCCAACGAAGGTGGTTCCTGGCAGCGTGTCTGGGATTTCGGTGTCAGCCCGGAAGGGGACAACGACCCGAATTTTTACATGTTCGTAACACCTCGCTGGGGTACCAATGGACAACTGCGATTTGCCATCTCGACAGGCACAGAGACGAACATTACTGCACCTGAAACACTTCCATCAGGCTGGCACCATGTGACCGCGACGATAGATAGCGCAAGCATGACCATGAAGCTTTATCAGGATGGCAGGCTCGTTGCAGAAGGCGAAACGCCGCTGCTGCCATCGGACCTTGGCGAGACTAATCAAAACTTTCTCGCCAGGTCACAGTTTGCTGCAGATGATTTCTACCTTGGGAGCATTGATGAGTTCAGGATTTATGACCGGGCTTTGTCTTTGCCTGAAGTGCTTTACCTTGCTCATAAGTAACATTGTTGTTGGCAATTAAGAAAAACCTGAATCAGGACAGAACTGTTTCTCTGAAGGGCTATGCTCTTTCAGCAGAGGTTTGATTTAATAAGGAACCATCGATTGTAATGTTATTTTAAAGGAGGACTGTCATGTATAAGAAATTAACTTGTTTGGTATTTTATGCTGTTGTGCTGGGCCTGATTTTATCGAGTACGGCCAGTGCAGAACTCGTTGGCTGGTGGAAGCTTGATGACGAAGCCGGCACTGTTGCTGCAGATTCGTCCGGAAACGGCAACGACGGCACCGTTTATGGCGATGCGCAGTGGATAACGGGTTATGTCGGCGGTGCGTTGGAATTTGACGGTACGGATGACTACGTCGATTTGCCTATCGGTCCGACCATTGCCTCGCTGAGCGACTGCACTGTTATGACATGGGCGAATTTTTCGAACACGGGCGGTGCGTGGCAGCGTCTTTGGGATTTTGGCTCAGACACAACTTTCTATATGTTCCTTTGCCCGCGTATTGGTACGGGTACGGACGGAATACTGCGTTTTGCAATCACGATGACTTCAAACGGTGCGGAATCTCAACTTAATGCCGAAGAAACGCTTGCGTCCGGATGGCACCACGTGGCGGTTGTAATAGATGGTGTGAACATGTATATGTATTTTTACCTTGACGGTGCTTTAATTGACGATGGGCCGACGGAAACACTGCCATCGGACTTGGGCGAAACGACACAAAACTGGCTCGGCCGGTCACAATGGGAACCGGATGGGTACTATAGCGGCTCTTTGGATGATGTCCGCATCTATAACAATGCGTTTTCGGAGTATCAGATTCATGCTATGGTTGATGAGAATTACAGGCAGGCCTGGAAGCTCAAGCCGGATAACGGCCAGCAGGATGTGGCTTTTGGCACAAAGCTTGTCTGGAATCCGGGTATTGTTAATGCCGAGACAGGCGAGCTGTATAACGAACACCAATTATATATCGGGGACGACTTCAATGACGTGAACTCATCGACAGTACCGACTGTAACCTTAACAGACGTCAATGAATATGAAGTGCCTTTTGATTACGATGTAACGTATTACTGGCGTGTTGACGAGGCCAGCAGCCTTGATCCGAACGGCCCGGTGAAAGGCAATGTCTGGAGCTTTACGGCACTCAACTATATAGTGGTTGAGGACTTCGAGGACTACAACGACTGGGAACCTGACACGATATATTTAACGTGGATAGATGGATGGGGCGATAATGCAAACGGTTCAACGGCAGGTTATCCTGAGCCGATATTCATCCTCGATCAGCACTACATGGAGACTACAGTTGTTCGCGGCGGTGCTCAATCGATGCCATTGTTCTATGACAACACAACCGCAGGGCTCTCCGAGGTAACCAGGACATTTAATGCCGACTGGACGCAGGATGATGTTGTTACATTGACACTGTTCTACTACGGCGATGCAAGTAATATAATTGAGCCAATGTATGTTGCCCTCGATGGCGATGCGGTAGTAACTAATACTGACCCGAAAGCAGTGTTGGATAATGATTGGACTCAATGGGATATCCTCCTGCAGGACTTTGCGGACCAGGGCGTGGACCTTAGCAATGTCAGTACGATGTCCATCGGTGTGGGTAACAAAGCCAATCCGGTTGCTGATGGTGGTACAGGCCACGTGTTCTTCGATGATATTCG
This sequence comes from uncultured Pirellulales bacterium, assembly GCA_964546095.1. Lineage (GTDB taxonomy): Bacteria > Planctomycetota > Phycisphaerae > Sedimentisphaerales > Anaerobacaceae > NIOZ-UU13. The sequence continues at coordinate 24,084 of CAZJIR010000002.1, read as the reverse complement.
TCTGTATCGGTCGCTACCAGTAGGGCCCGAACCTGAACCTGAACCGGTTGACCCCGGCACCGATAGTCTGGTGGCTTATTACGCTTTTGAGAACAATATTGAGGACAGCTCGGGTAACGGCCTGCATGGTACTCTGGAGGGCAATCCACAGTATGTTTCAGGGGCGGCCAACTACGGGATGGCGATGGCGTTTGATGCCTCTTTTGACCATGTTGTATTGCCTATCGGTTCGGCCATTGCTTCGATGTCGGACATTACTGTTGCGTGTTGGGTAAAATTTTCCAACGAAGGCGGAAGCTGGCAACGTGTCTGGGATTTCGGCGTCAGCCCGGCAGCAGACACTGACCCGAATTTCTATATGTTCGTTACTCCTCGCTGGGGCACCGAGGGAGAATTGCGATTTGCCATCTCAGCGGGCACAGAGACGTATGTTGAGGCACCTACAACACTTCCATCAGGCTGGCACCATGTAACAGCCATGATAGACAGCTCAAGCATGACAATGAGGCTTTACCAGGATGCGAGACTCGTTGCAGAAGGCGAAACGCCGGCTTTGCCATCAGATGTTGGTGAGACTAATCAGAATTATCTGGCCAGGTCTCAATTTGCTGCTGATGACTTCTACTTAGGCAGCATTGATGAGTTCAGGATATATGGCCGTGCTTTGTCCTTGGCCGAAGTGCGTTATCTTGCTGGTAAGTAACGCTGCTGTTGAATATTATAGAAGACTTGAATCAGGACAACACTACTGTTGACCTGACTGACTTTGTTATTTCAACAGAGGGTTGGTTTAATAAGGAGCCATTGAACGTAGTGTTAATTTTGAAGGAGGATTATTATGTGTAAGAAATTAGCTTTTTTGATACCTTATGTTGTTGTGTTGGGCCTGATTTTGTCGAGTACTGCCAGCGCAGAACTTGTCGGCTGGTGGAAGTTAGATGACGGCTCCGGAACTATCGCTGTTGACTCAAGTGGCTACGGACGCGACGGCACCTTAGAAGGTGACCCTCAGTGGGTGACAGGCAAGTTTGGCGGGGCGCTGGAGTTTGACGGAGATGACTATGTGGACACCGGTTATACAGAAGACTTAGCCATTTGGACGATATCCTGCTGGGTGATTAGTCCATTCGCACCGGCAACAGGGGACCCAAGCGGGCCAATCCATCGGGAGCAGAACTACCAGATTAACTGGACCCACACGGCTACGACCTGGCAAGGATCGGCAGGTGTTAATGTTGGAGGATGGCGTAATGCGACTTTCGGAGAATTAGAGGGCAATAGATGGTATCACCTTGCTGCGACCTATGATGGAGAAGAGCTAAAAGCGTACACAGATGGCGCTTTGATAGCGAGCAGCGATGCTATGTCCGGCGACCCAGCTCCCGAGACAAACAGCTTGAAATTTGCCAGACACGCGATGAGTGAGCAGTATTTCATCGGAACCGTCGACGATGTCAAGATATATAATCATGTGCTGTCGGAATTTGACCTTCGTGCTATCGCTGCCCCAAATTACCAACAGGCCTGGAAGCCCAGACCGGTCGAAAGTGCAACCGATTTGCTCCTCGATGCAAAGCTTGTATGGAATCAGGGTATTATCAGCGACGAGACATTCGATGTGTGCAACGAACATCATATATATATCGGCACCGTCTTCGAAGATGTTAACACAGCGACGGAGCCTACGGCGGTCGTGACGGACGCCAATGAATATTCACTTACTCTTGATTACGATACAACGTATTACTGGCGTATTGACGAGGTCAGCAGCCTTGAGCCAGACAACCCGGTGAAAGGCGAAGTCTGGAGCTTTAGCTCCGCCAACTTTATTGTCATGGACGACTTTGAGGACTACAACGACTGGGAACCTGACACGGTATATTTAACGTGGATAGATGGATGGGGCGATAATGCAAACGGTTCGACGGCAGGTTATCCTGAGCCGATATTTATAAGTGGTGAGCATTACATGGAAACTACACTTGTTCACGGCGGCAGCCAGTCGATGCCCATATTTTACGACAACAGTGCGGGGATATCCGAGGTTACCAAGACGTTTAATGATGACTGGACCCGTGACGATGTCATTACATTGACACTGTTTTACTATGGCGACGCAAATAATGTAGTTGAGCCACTGTATGTTGCCCTCGACGATGCAGTAGTAACACACGATAATCCGAGAGCAGTGCTGGATAATTATTGGACACAGTGGGATATAGCCTTGCAGGAATTTGCAGACCAGGGTGTTGACCTTGCCAATATCAGTACGATGTCCATCGGTATGGGCGACAGGGCCAATCCTCAAGGCGGTGGTGGTGCAGGCTTCGTGTTCATCGATGATGTTCGTCTGTATCGTTCGCCACCGGTAGAGTCTGAAGCCGGAACAGAACCGGTTGACCCCGGCACCGACAATCTGTTGGCTTATTACGCTTTTGACGATAATACCGAAGACAGTTCGGGCAACGGCCTGCACGCTACTATGGAGGGTAATCCACGGTATGTCTCAGGGCTGGCCAACTATAACTTAGGAATGGCACTGGAGTTTGATGCCTCTTTTGACCATATTGTATTGCCTATCGGTTCGGCCATTGCCGGGATGAACGACATTACTGTTGCGTGTTGGATTGATTTTTCCAACGAAGGCGGCAACTGGCAACGTATCTGGGATTTCGGCACAGGTGAAGAGGTCTATATGTTCCTTACGCCGCGTACAGGCGCCGATGGGCCATTGCGATTTGCCATCAAGACAGCCGAGGCTTCAGAGCTTAGTATTAGTGCGCCTGCAACACTTCCATCAAGATGGCACCATGTAGCAGCCTCTATAGACAGCTCAAGCATGACAATGAAGCTTTATCGGGATGGACAACTTGTTGCGGAACGCGAAACGCCGTTTCTGCCATCCGACCTAGGCGAAACGACGCAAAACTGGCTCGGCAGGTCACAATTTGCGGCAGATGACTTCTACTTAGGCAGTATTGATGAGGTCAGGATTTATGACCGGGCTTTGTCTGTGGCCGAAGTGCGTTACCTTGCGGGTAAGTAACGTTACTGCAGGTAATTAAAGAAAAACTGGATTCATAGCAGGACTGTTGCTCTGAAGGGATTTGATTAAATTGATAATTGACTTGATGGGATATTGGGGCTATAGTCAGCCTCGGAGCGCCGATGATTTTGCCCTGGTATCTATTTATTCGGGATTATCATGGCGGTTGAGATATGTCATAAGGTCAAAAAATGAGCAGCTTATTTAGAAAACTTCTTAGATAAAGTCCGAAAAAAACGAAAAATGAATGATTTTTTTGTTGACTTGTGACCAAGATGGCGTACAATATTATTGTTGAGCTTGGGAAATTTATTTAGTAACAAGTGGGGTGTAATTATGAATAGAAAGCAAGGATTCACGTTAATAGAGCTTTTGGTTGTGATTGCCATTATTGCGTTATTGATGGCAATATTGATGCCGGCTCTGCAAAGGGTCAGAGAACAGGGGAGAAAGCAGTCATGTGCATCGCGTATTCGTCAGCATGTGCTGGCAATGACTATGTATGCGGATGACAACAATACAAAGCTGCCATTGCCTCAAACAGGTGGAAACTGGCTGCAGGATGTTGCGGTCAATACGGTGCACTACATGCTTGATACCGGTATGACACGGGAGATGTTTTACTGTCCGTCCAACCGTAACCACCAAAAGTATAATGACCTGTTCTGGATGTACGCTAATAATACTTGGAATGGTAAGCGATTCGCGGATGAGACGAGCTTTATTGTGTCCGGGTATTGCTTTATATTGCAGACCACTGGGGATGACCGACCGGTGATTGTGGAATATGAAGAAGATAACATGCAAAAGAGGTGGTTAAAGAACACCGTGGCGAAAAATGCGGCCTATAGAGAGTTGTGTATTGATTCGATTATGGGCGCACCTCAGAGCGATACAAAGTTTGGGCGTAATTTCGCCCAGGTTGCGGGTGGTATCTATGCTCAGGACGGTGTTTATGACTCGACAAGTCACTTGAAAACCGACTTCGAGCCTCGCGGCGGGAACATTGGCTTTCTGGACGGCCATATGGAGTGGAGGTCATTCAAGCCGGAAATAACTAGTGGTGTTGCGGTGCCTCGCTATGGGGATACACCGGGTTTCTTCTGGTAAGATTGAGTTTTGGGCGTTGTATAATTCCGGCCTATCCGTATCAGGATAGGCCGTTTCTTTTTGCATATCGTATTGCGTATGTCGTGTATCTTTTTTCAGATTAAGATATTTACTTTGCTCACTGGGTTCGCTCAGTGGCTACCGCTCATCGGGCGGAACGTTTGAGCTTTTTTTCAAGCTTCTTTACGAGAGGGTCGTCGGGGTTTACGTCTTCAATTATTTTGTGAGTGGTTGTTTTGACTTGTTCGGGCGAGTGAATAGTCGGTTTAACCAGCATCATTGATATCTTTTCCTTTGTGCTCTGGAAGGTGATAAGCAGAGTTTTGCCGTTTGGAATCACTGCGGTTGTGCTTGTAGCAACTCGAGTAACGACCGGCACCATGTGTGTATATTTGTCCAGATAGGTATGTTCACGGTGGTCCTGAATCTCAGTAATTTCTAATTTAAAATCCAGCTTGATATTTTGTTTGTCAGATGTCAGTTCAGGTTTGAACCAAAGATTGGTGCCCGGTTCTATCGAATCGATTTTAGGTTCCGGTTTGTCATAAGTCTGGTTTGGTTCGTTATAGCCGGAGACATAATACAATTGGGATGAAACGGACATCGTTGCTGTCCTACCGTCCCAAATCGTAGCTCTTGGGGCGGTGAGCATTTTTGAACCTTTGTGGGAGGCAGCAGCTTTTAGAAAGGAGTCGGCGTTAGGGTCATCGAGTATAAGACTGTATGTTTGGGAGGCCGGCCCTGATTTACCCGGGACAAGATTGATTTGAGGTGCTAAATTTGCATCTTCAATGTAGTCTTGCCAAAAGTCTTCATCGACAGTTAAAATACTTGCTTCAATCAGGATTTGAGCTTTTTTGTTGATATCGATGCCGAGTTCTTTGAGCCTTGAGGGTCTTATATGTTCTACATGGGCATCCATGAACAATACGTTTGTGCCGGATTGGTCTGCTAAAAGTGTTTGGTCATAAGCGACGGGTGTCTTAGGCTGATTTGGCCGGTAAGTTTTGCCTTTACCGAGATATTCCACATTATCGAGGGACCACTGGTAATCAACCTCATTGGCAATGTAAGGTTTTAGTGTTTGTAAATTATCAGGCAGTTTGTTGTCGTTGTCGTCAGCGTACATTACTACTGCAAGGCCTAATTTTTTTAACTTAGCAACAGATTCCGCCTGTGCCAACGTAGCTTTGCTCTGCGTGTCGGATTCCTGCTTATTTTTGTCGGGTCTTATAATGCTTTTTTGGATTATTCCCGGTTTTATAAAAGTTTCGTCTGATTTAGCCGCTGTTGGGTCCTGGGGCTGAGTTGATTTATCATGTTCAGAAAAACCAAGGGTCTTAGCTGTGATAAGAATAAGGAGGTCTTTTTGCTCGGCTTGGTCATCTTTTTTGTCCGGTATTTTGTGTCCGCCCAAAAGCAATGTTTGGCCGTTATGTGCTATATAGCGAGTGCTTTGCGTAGTTGATTGTATTGACGGAGCCCAGTATGTATATTTCCCCTTGTATTTATGTTCTTCAAGGCCGAGGAAATGAGTAATCTCTAACTCGAATTCCATATCGATATTTTTATTAGGTGTTAGTTTCGGTATGAGCGATAGGAAAATGCCTTCTTCCACCTTATCTAATTTTCTCGGTTTCGGCTCATCAGAAGGATTGTTCGGTTCGATATAGCCCGATTTATAAAAAAATTCATTATAACAACATACTATTTTCGCTGTTTTACCTTCTTTGGTCATCACCTGTAGTGCAGCGGGTCTAACAGAATCTCCCTGGGCCTTGACAACTCCAAGTAGTAAGCTGACCTGGGGGGCATTGAGTATGAGGCATTTAGAATCATTGTGAGCTTTGAGCAGCTCGGACTTGAGTTTCGATAACTCCTGATCTTCGTTCGGAGAATCCGCTTTAGAGCCTATACTTTTTAGAAAATTCTCACTAATCGACCAGACCTGCGTTTCGATTAGAAATGTATCTGGCCTGATGGCAAGCTTTTCCAGTTGTTCGGTTTCAAGAAATCGCACGGAAAAATCGAGGAACAGAACATTCGTTGTATTGTTTTTTATAAATAATGTTTTATCGTAAGCGATTGGTATATGAGCAGTGTTAGGCAGGACGGAGTGTCCCCATCCAAAATATTCGGTATTATCGAGAAGCCAGGTAAAGCTCTGTTCATCTCCTATATAAGGTTTCAATTGCTGTAGGTTTCGTGGCAGGTTATCATCGTTGTCGTCGGCATACAATGCTAAGGCAAGGCCTAACCATTTTAATTTATCAGCCGAAAGGGCTTTTTTAACCTCGGTCTGTATATCGGATTCCTGCTCAGGCTCGTTTGGTGTTGTTATATTATTAGATGTTGTTTGGGGATTCTGAACTTCGTAGGGGCATTTTATAATCACGTTACGTGTTGTTTTGCCTGATTCGACCATCACATCAACTGTGGGATGGCCTGTTCTCACACGATTGCTTGTCATTCTACGTATTATGACATATTTGCCGCTGCGGAGGCCGCCAATATCGAACGTTCCATCTTCTTTCGTTGTACAAAGGTACCTTTCGAAAAAGACCGATGTGAAATGCGGGACTACCGCCAAAGTTACGCCGGCTATGCCTTCGCCGGTTTTTTTATTCACCACCTTTCCCTTAATTTTTGCCTCGATGGACATCGTAATCTTTATATCGGTCTGGCCTGCTGTAAATTCGGCCCACCCATGTCCCTTTCCAATACGGTCCGGTCGACGCGTACAAATCGTACCGAATCCTGGAGCGGTTACTAAAAGGTCGCTCCTGGTATTTTGAGGGATATTGTCGAACTCGAACCGGCCATTTTTATCAGTACGAACCGACAGGCCATTAAAGGGCTGAATACCAGGTAGCCAGCTTACTTCTCCTTCTTTAGTAGTTTTATTTTCGAAAAGGACAGCGCGGACCTCGGCATTAGGGATAGGTTTGCCATTCTCATCCACAATTTTTCCTGAGAGTTTCGTCGGTTCCTGTAGGGTAATCGAAGCTCGTTGATTGTCATAAAGTGGCCAATGAGCCCATCCAATCGCCAAACCTTCTTTTTGTGCTATGATTAGACCGCCCATGCTTCGGCTTTTTTTAACGGAAGGGCTGGTTTCAAACAAAAAATTCCCATCGGCTTTCGTGACTGATTCACCAACGAGCCGCAGCTTAACATTTCCCGCCATATCAAAGTATATTTCGTATGCTTCTACCCTGGCTGAAGCTAAAGAGTCACCTTTGCTATTAAGAACTCTACCAGTGCATGTCGTCTGTAAGAATTTGTTGTCAGTAGTCTTTAGTTGTTCCAGTTTCGGTGAGAATACAAGTGTGTACATACCCCGCCGGCTCAGGTCAACTGGAAACTCTACATGATTCATTTTAATAAGGCAGGAAGTCTTTGGGTCCTGGCGTTCCCGCGTATATGATAATAGGTACTTATTGGGCGATAGAGTGATTCGGTCAGACTGATTGTGTTCGCCCCAGAAAAGGATACTGCCCATTATCTCGCCATTCAGAGCACTGATTCTGAATTCTAATCTCTCCTCTTTCCAGCTTTCATCGTATTCATTGGCGGGCGTTGGTAGCGCCCTGAGTTGCACCAAATCGCGGGCCATGCCAGAGGGCCACATGCTACTGTAATTGATTATCCAGCCATCGGGTAAGGTGTTTAGTTTTAATAGTTGTGTTTGCTCATTCTCTTTTAATTGAGATTTATTACTTAGAGCAAGGGCAGTTGGTATTATTATTGCCAGTATCAGCAGGATGGCAGTTGCAGCTGGTATCCAACTGGAGCCGGTTTTTTCGGTTGAGTCTTTGCCAACCAGGCGGTATATCCTTTGAAAAAGACTGCCGCCTGTTGCAGCAACGGCTAACCGGCCCCGGGTGGTTCGGATTTCTTCCATTGAAGTTAATGCCCTTGCGTAGCAGACGCGGTCGCCTGATATGCTCACGGCCAAATCGTCGCAGCAGTTTTCCCGTTCGGCGCGAATCTTATGTGAAATCCACCAGACGGCCGGGTGATAGAAGCCGAGAATCTCGACAATTGTTTGCAGGATGTTAACCAGATAGTCGTACCTTTTAATGTGAGCCAGTTCGTGTGCGAGGATGGCTTCTAATTGTTCGGAGGTCAGGCCTGTCAGGGCGCTGGCGGGTAGTAGTATTACCGGCCTGAGCCAGCCGACGACGGTAGGTATTTGAACCAGGGCGGATTCCAGCAGTTGCACGGTTTGATTGAGCCGGAGCCTTCGAGCTAAGAGGTCGAGCTTGCTGTAAAGCGTGTCATCTACCTTTTTGACTAATTTTCTTCTGAGGTGCTGTAATTGTGCCCAGCCGCCTAAGTGCCATAGTGAAAGGCCGAATACTCCGATGAGCCATCCTAAAACTATATAGGGCAAGGCGGGTTCAAAAAATTGGTCGGCTCGCTGTATCAATGACTCAGAAGTGGCCGGTGCGGTGCTTTCTGGCTGTGTCGGCTCATCCGGTACGGTTATTTCCAATGAAGGTGTTAGTTCAGCCGGAATGAAGGCGGGTAGAGGCATCGGTTCGATTTGAGCGGCCGGTTGTAGAGATGAAACGGGTACAAAGCCGATTGTGATAACGGGCAATAGTACAACCAGAGCCAGAGCCAGACAGGCGATTATATAACGCAGGGAAGGCGAGGATTTTCGCAACAGTCTCAGGATGATTGCCAGCAGTAATGCCGCCGCTGCAGCCTGCCAGATGAAGTGGATAAGTGTCCAGCCGAGTTTTTGAATTGTTTCCTGTGAAAGGATGCTTTGTAATAATAACATGATTATTTTTCCTCGAATTCATTGAGCAATTTTTTTATTTTAGCAAGCTCTTTTTGCGAGACCTTTTTGGCGGAAAGTGCACGCATTACGAGTTTTTCGGCTGAGCCTGAGAATGCTTTTTCAAGTAAGTCACCTACTAATTGCTTTTGAGTTTTTTCCTCTGTAATGGCCGGCTTGTAGATGTGCTTGAACTGAGATTCGTCCCTGCGAAGAAGTCCTTTTTCGGTCATTATCTGCATCAGTTTGAGAGTAGTGGTGTAGCCGGTATTTTCGTCTTCGTTCATTGCCTCGTTGACCCGGCGAACCGTGCTCGGCCCGTTGTCCCACAATATTCTAAGGATTGCCAGCTCTCTGTCGGTAGGTTGTGAACTTTTGTATCTTGCCATGTCAATGCTCCTTTGTAATGTGTGGTTTATTTATCCTTCGGCAATATTGTACGAAAGCCTTCGTAGAAATCAACGAAAAAACTCGTAGTTTTTGAGAAATTTTCATATTTTTCCTTAAAAACGTTGTTTTTGGTTCGTGAGAGGCCAAAAATATTGTCGGTCGTTGCAGGCGTGGGGAGGGGATAGACAGTTCTAAGTGTTGAGTGTTGATCCTTCAGCAATGTTCAGGACAAGGTTTTAAGTTGGGGGTAATAAGAAAAAGAAACAATAAAAATATAAAAGTCGTCTTCTGAGGATTCAGTAACAAAACTTCTAATGATAGTGTTCACAAAAACGGTTTATTGTTTCTATGCCTAATGTTTAGTTGGTTGTTACTTATCTTTGCCAACCTTCAATCTTGAAGACCTTTTCCATTAGCTTTCGAGCTGGCCCGCCTGAATCTGGGGTGAACCAGATTTCAAACCGTGCTGCATAGGGCTTACCCCAGTCACCTTCATAGATTGTGAAGTGAGTATTTGAAAAGAAAAGCTCATCAGGATTATTCGACCATCCAACCCATTCGTTCGAGTAGTTCTTCAAACCACGAACGGAAAGAGGGGTTTCTTTGGTAACTTCAAAGGCTTTGAGGTAAATCATGCCGGGTTCCCCAGGGTTAATCCATATTATGGAGTCGTAGATTCCGGGCTGAAAAGAGTTCCTTAGTTCCAATGATGCCTGTCCTTGCCTGATGCTATCAGGCGGCAGAATGGCACGAATCGTTTCCCATGTGGGTTGCGCGGCGAGGGGAGCTAATTCTTCCTCTAAATAAACTAAAGATGCCTTAGTTAATCGACGTTCCTTTGCCTCTGATTGCTCAAAGATTTCAACAACAAGGTCGCCAGCAGTGATGACACACAGGCTTGTAAATTCCAGATTACGTGGAGATAGTTTCAAAGGTATAGTTTGAGCTGCGCTCAGGAGGGTTGTATCTCCCGAAGTTCCGGCCCAAGGCTTACCGGAGAGTCCAATGGTGAAGCGGGTCTGAAAATGAGGAAACGCAATCGACCAAGTTCCTATGTCATGCCTACTATAATAGCCGTGAAGATCGTAGCGCCACTGAGAGCCTATCATCCATCTGCGGGTAGCAAAAACGTTTCCATGTTCTTTAAATACACGCCATGACGGACTCGTGGTTAGATATCGCTTTAAGACATCGGGTGCATTTGTCTGGAGGGTTATTAAACTTGCCACGTTTGCCGTGATTGTGGGGTCGTTGCCTCCTGGGGAGCCAAGCGCTGCCAGAAGAGCCTGTTGAAAGGAATCGTTCGCTTTTCGTAGTTCTGTCATGAGTTCATCCAGCGGTTCTGCTATCTGGATATTCTCGGGAATTGAAAGATTGTCGGCAAAGCCGTCCTCACTTGGACCTAATGCAACTACGATTACCAAGAAGCCCATTGTAGCGGATGCCGCGATACCACACAAAGGGAACATGACGAGGTTTATTGCCGCTTTTGTCCAGTGCTTCATGACGAAGTTCCACACTGCCGCACAAAACACTCCTAGGAATCCGGCTGCCAAGCACACGAATAGCACTATTGATACAATAGTCGGCTGTTGTAAGTGTAACAGGACTGAAAGAGTAAATCCTGCAAGCAGCAAGAAGTAGAATGCAGATGGAATCCACCAACTGTTGAGGTACCTTGAGAAGACTTGCTTGAGTTTCATTTTCGTTTCTTCAATTTAAACTATTGATATATGGTTTTCTTATGAGAATGTTATCAGCATTGGTAATGGTGCTGCCCAATGCTATCTTTAAAATGAACATCCGCGTTACAATAAGATTGTATCGTGTAGGAGAAGGAAATGCAAGGGGGAAATTCGTTGTTTGTAATTCGTGAAATGTATAGGAGATGGTGGAACGGTACGATGGTACAAAGTGTTTGCACCGAGGAAATGCGCAAAAAAAGGCCTCTGCGTTAGTATGAGCAGAGGCCGTGTTTGTTGGATTTGGGTTGTTAATTATTCGCTGTGTTTTTGTTTTGCGTATGCGGTGATGATTTGCTGCTGGACGTTGGGCGGTACAATTTCGTAATGGCTCAGCGTCATCGAGTAGCTGCCGCGTCCGCCGGTAACGCTTTTTAGCTGGCTGTTATACTGCGTGACTTCCGACAGCGGGACCTGTGCTTTAATGACAATGTAATTGCCGGGCAGCATGTCCTGGCCAATCACTCTGCCGCGTTTGGAGGCGAGGTCGCCTGCGATATCGCCCATATTCTCGGCGGGGATTGTAACTTCCATGTTCACTATGGGTTCGAGCAGGACGGGCTTTGCCTTTTCAACGGCGTCGATGAAAGCACCCTTGCCCGCGGCGCGGAAGGCCACTTCCTTCGAGTCGACGGGGTGGTGTTTGCCATCATAAACGGAGACTGCTATATCCTGTAACGGAAAGCCTGCCACTACGCCGGTCTGCATTACGTCGTTAATGCCCTTTGCGACAGCCGGCTCGTACTGGCCTGGGATTGAGCCGCCGAAGATGTCCCAGCTAAACTGCATGGGCGGGTCGGAGTTGCGTTCAGCCGGCTCGACGCGGAGATAAACTTCGCCGAATTGGCCTGCTCCGCCGGTCTGCTTTTTGTGGCGGTAGTGACCTTCGGCTTTGGCGGCAATCGTTTCGCGGTAAGGAATCTTCGGCTCTTTTGTTGTTACCGTGAGCTTGTAGCGGTTCTTCATTTTTTCGAGCATTATCCTCAGGTGTAAATCGCCGAGGCCGTTTGCGACCAGCTCCTTCGTCTGGGCATCTCTGCTAATCTTGAAGCAGGGGTCCTCCTCACATAATTTGTCGAGGGCGGAGCTTATTTTCTGCTCGTCACCTCTTGTGGCAGGTTCGAGTGCCAATGAGAACATCGGTTCGGGTACGGGGGGTATCTCGAATTTGCCGGCGGCTTTGCCATCGTGTATAAGGTCGCCGGTTTTAAGCTCCTCGACTTTTGCCAAAGTTATGATATCGCCCGCCACGCCGGCATTGATTTCTTTGTTTTCGCCGCCCTGTGATTTTAAGATGTGTCCGGGGCGGATGCCCTTTTTCTCATCGTTGCGCAAAAGATTAGTTTCCGACTTAATCGTGCCGCTGAAGATGCGAATCGTCGAATATTTCATATTCGAGCGCGGGTCGAAGCCGACACGAAAGACCAAGCCTGCCAACGGGCCGGAAGCGTCGGCGGTGAGTTCCGTTGTGCTTTCGCCGTTTTTGAGCTGGGCCGGCTTTGCCTGGCGAGGTGAAGGGGTATAATTTACGATCATATCCAGAAGCTCCTGGACGCCGACTTCGCCGCGTGCGTTGGTGAAGACTATCGGAATGAGTGTTCCGGTTTTTAAGGCTTCGACGAAAACGGAGGCTATCTTTTCGGTGGATATTTCCTCACCGCCGAGATAGCTTTCCATTAAATCGTCATCGGCTTCAATGACACTTTCAATCAACTCGGTGTGGGCGTCGGCTACGTCCATCAGGGGTGAATCACCTGACTTGTTTTCGATGCAGTCGATAACGGACGCTTTGTCGGCGCCGGGAAGATTAGCACAACGGCATTGTGAGCCGAAAGTCTCCTGGATGTTCTTGATAAGCTCTGCGAGCTGGATATTTTCGGCGTCAATTTTATTTATAACGATAATACGCGGCATGTCGGCCTTTACGGCCAGTTCAAACATTTTGCGTGTGTTGGTTTCTATTCCGGCTGCCGCGCTGATGACCACAACGGCAGTCTCGGCGGCGGGTATTGCTTTTATGGCAGGGCCTATGAAGTCGGGGTAACCCGGGGTGTCGAGGATGTTTATAAGTTTGCCGACATGCTTTATATGAAGCACCGCCGATTGAATAGAATGCTGGTGTTCTTTCTCTTCATCGTAGTAGTCGCAAGTGCTTGATTTGTCGTCAACGCTGCCAAGCCGGTTCGTTGCGCCGGTTTTGTGCAGCATTGCCTCGGCGAGGGATGTTTTGCCGCTCCCGCCGTGCCCTAAAAGAACAATATTACGAATATTGCCGGTATCAGCCACTTTTTATGCCTCCAAAAAGCTTGTTTCCACGTTCTTATTTCATAAACAACTTCAAAACCCTTAATAATATAGTAGTTAAAGTGTAAAGGACAAGGATTTTTTAGGTTTAAAAAATCCTTGTCCTTCGCTTCAAGATGGATTTTGGATTGACGAGAATTGGGTTTTTGGTTATTGTACGGAAGCGCCTGGGGAGGTCGGCCGGTATTTGCGACTTTTTGTGTTCGAAGGTTATCGTATGGTAGATGCCAATTTGCTCGAGATTGTGAAAAAGATTTTATGGGCGGTGAGCTTTCTCGCCATCGGCGGGGGGCTGGCACTGATGTTTGTTCTTGTCTTTGCACAGAGCATCCTGGGCTCTAAAACTATACATTCGCAGCTTGAAGCACTGATAAAACAGAGCAGGCAAATATGCGAACAGCTTAAACAAATCACCCAACATCTGGAAAAAGAGAAAAAGAATTCTGAGGATTAGTTGATTAGTGGGTTGTGGGTCGGGGTATCAGTATAGTGGCCCCCTAAAAGAGTGAGACACCTAATAGGGTATAGGTTCCCTGTAGCTGAACAAAGAGGTCGTTCTCGGGGATAAAGTCGAAAACAGGTTTCATCGTTTGACTGTGCTGCCAGAGGCCAGCTTTCAAATGATTAATGATAAATGATAAATGATTATTTAGTGGATAGGGATTAGGTAATATAAATTTAGAATTAAGAATTTAGAAGTCAGAGTACAGGAGTCAGAAGATAAAAAGTTGCTTGCTCGTTGCGAATCGTGGATAGTATTTAACAACTTTTTTACTATCGACTATTCAAAATACACTTACTATGTCAATCCGCAATTCAAGGCTTTATATTATGCAATTGTGGCCGGCTGGTTATTCCTGAGCTTTCGCATCGAGGCCGGGTTTGGGCTTTGTGAATAATGTTTCGGTCACACTTTTAAGCTTAAGAATTGCCTGCTCCGAGAACATTCCCACTAAACCGGCTAATCCTGCAAATCCATATATACTTGTCTGTTGAGCGGTTGTTTCTGTGGCGAAGAAGCCGCCTCGGATGACGAAATAAAATATCAGGGCCAGCCCCGCCCCAACCAATGGTGTCAGGAAGTATTGCAACAGCCAGCTACGCTTCAACATTCGATTGCCCACATACCAGGACAGCGAGCGCATAGACCGTACTTGGCTCCCAAGCCCTCCGGCAAATGCTACGATTAGAAGCAAACCAATCTCATCCGAAATAGTAAAGTTCCAAAACCATAAGTTCACACTCAAAGGCGAACCGGCTTCTCGCCCTCCACTGCACGATGCCCATACCTGGACTAAACCACAAACGAACACTAAAGATACCAGGAATACAAACATCACGGTTAATACAATACCAATCGGCCCAACAGGCCTGGCTCCCACTCTCTCAGTATTCCTCGCACTTTCACCAGATGCTTTTTTCACTTCATCTAATTTTTCGTTTTCATTTGTCATCTTACCACTCCTTCATTTTTTTACATTGCCCTGACAATAATTTAAACTCACTGATAATATCCAAAATTTTGTCGTATGTTGTCCGTTGTTCGTGTCTTGCATCTGGTATCTCGTATATCGCTGGATTCCGCGTAAAGTGCGGAATGACAACCGGACGAATCAAAGAAGTTTTGCACTTGTAGCCGCATCTCGTTCTAAAAGAACAACTTAGGGAAAAAGGAGTGAAAAGTCAACCCCCGTTTGATAATTATTTAAGTATCTCATGAAGTTGAGGGCCTATAAAAAGTGTGAAAGCAGGGAGCTATCGGTGGTTTTTTTGCTATTTGGGGAAAACTCTTTATATTTTATATAGAGGTGCGGACTATGCAGGGTAGCCGGGCCTCGAAGGCATAATACTCTTTCCTTCACTAAGGGAGGCAGGCGGAATCAAAAAGCCCGAAGCTTTTCAATGGGCGGGCGCAGGCCTCCCTTATTTGCTGTCACGGCGCTGGCGTAGAGAGTTCAGCTTGAAATTTATATGCAGTTATTGGGTTTGGGCCGGTCGTGGAATAATGTGTGAAGTGGTTTTTCAGTAAATCCTGTTCCTGTCTGTGATAAAGTTGTCCATTTTTTTCAGGATATTTTTTTTAGCCGGATGTTTAGTTTCAGTTCCGTCTTCAGCGTCTTCGTCTGATTGGGCCAGTGATTCAGCCAGTGATTCAACTTGGGATTCAGCCCGAGATTCAGCTAAGGATTCAACCCGAGATTCAGCCACGGATTCGGGTTTGGCGGATGCGGTGGCCTTTTTTTGGAATTCGGCCCTGACTTTGGCTATGGAATCGGCCGCCTCAGCCTTTGCCTTTGTAATTTCTTCGATAGAATTGGCTTTGATGTTAGCTATTTTGTTGGCGTGAGATTGAACCTTCTCTTTCACTTCAGCTTCGAGCGCTGCAATTTGTTCGGCTTCTATCTCGACCTTCTTTTCGGCTTGGGTTCTGAGTTTCGCTTCGGTCTGTGCTTTCGCTTCGGCTTCCGTTCTTTTTTCAACTTCAGCTTTTAAGTCGGCTTGAACTTTACATCTTGCTTCGGTCTCGGCTTTTAATTTCTCTTCGGCCTGTGTTTTAGCCAGGACATAGGATGTTATATCTTTTTCAGCTCTGGCCAGTGCTTTTTTGTAAAACATAGTTTTTTGTTCGGCTTTGGCTTTTAGTTTGGCTTCCTTTTGGTATTTTGCTTCAATTTTAGCTTTTTCCTTCTCTACTGATTTAACTTTCGAATGTGCGATAGACATTATTTTGTCTTCAAATTTGAACCTTTCCTTGTTTAAATTACTGACCTTTTCTTCGGCCTGTTTTCTTAATTCGGTTTCTTCCTGAACTCTTTTTTCAATCTCTTCTTCGGCTTGCGCCCTTAATTGGGCTTCGACCTGGACTCTTTTTTCAATCTCTGCTTTTAGTTTTTCTTCTAACTGTTCTTCGGCCTTTGCTTTTAAGTTTTCTTTGTGAACTCTCTTTTCAATTTCTTCTTTGGCTTTTGTCTTTAATTGGGCTTCGGCCTTAGCCCTTTTGTCAATCTCCTCTTTTAGTTGTTTTTCTAACAGTTCTTTGGTTTGTGCGAAGGACAGAGCTTTTTCTTCGGCTTTCACCAATGCTTCACTATAAAAACTTGCCTTTTCTTCGGCCTGTTTCCTTAATTCGGTTTCTTCCTGAACTCTTTTTTCAATCTCTTCTTCGGCTTGCGCCCTTAATTGGGCTTCGGACTGAATTCTTTTTTCAATCTCTGCTTTTAGTTTTTCCTCCAACTGTTCTTCGGCTTCTGCTTTTAAGTTTTCTTCGTGAGCTCTTTTTTTAATCTCCCCTTTGGTTTGGGTCCTTAATTCGGCTTCGGCCTTAACTCTTTTTCCTATCTCCGCTCTTAGTTCTTCTTCCAACTGTTCTTTGGCCTGTGTGAGGGAATTTATTTTTCCTTCCGCCATTACCAGTGCTTCACTATAAAATCTTGCCCTGTCTTCTGCCCGTGTAACGAAGACGGCTTTGTTTTCGAGCCTTTGCCGGACATCGGATTCACTGATGTTCTGTTCACCCGGTTTGAAAAACAGTGGTTTGGCGAACCGGACTGCGACACGATTTACTACACCACTCAGATTATCAACCCGGCAGACCCGGCTGATGCGATTGAAAAACACCGCATCGAAGGAATCAGTTGAGTCAAAATGCGGAATACCAAAGTCAACTTTTACTAACTGGTCCTGATGCGGACAATCTTCGTTGGCGTGGCAGAGGAAGGACAAACTATTGCTGGAAGCATCGATAATCTGTCCCGGAGAAGGTCTGTCCCTAACGTTCCTGGCGAACCGAACGGGCCAGCGATAACGCAATCTTTGTTCCGTTCTTCGGTCCTTGGTTTTTTCCATTTTTTATACCACAAAATCCTTTTTGCCGAAGTCTATGTTGATAGCATTATAAATGATTTCCGGTTTAGTCAAGAGATTTATTTTAGGATACCTCACTGGAATCGCCTGGGGGGGTAGTGTATGGGCCGGAGGGGATTTTTTAGTGTTTACAGGTGTGAGTATTTTAGCAGAATGGATGGTGAGGCAGGGATTGTCATTCAGTTGCAATGATAAAACGGAGAGGGCAGGATTCAAGTCCATTTTCTTTATGAAATTTTAGAAAGCAAGGTTTTACGTCCTAAGCTTTTTTGCCGCGACCGGTCACAAGTCGTAAAAAGTTACAATCCGCATACAATTCTGTATGACTCGTAACTCTAAATAATATTAAATTTGAGGTATAACACTTTTTTTACAGTCTCAATTTGTATCGGACCTTCGTACTGTCTTCAATAATAACCGTTTTTAAGACCCATAATATCAGGGCTGTTACCGAATCATTAGTGCATCATATTGTTTTCTCTGCAAGATTGGAGGGGTGATAATATCGTGTTAAGAAGAGTAAAAATATCACCGAGAGATTAACATGTTTGAGATTGCTCTGGGTAAAAGTTGCCAGATTCAAGATTAAGGAAAGATTTGAGAAGGTAAATGGAGCCATTAGTAAAGAATTCTAAGCTTCTCTACATTTTTACTATTATTAGCTTTTGTCTTTTTAAGGCTGCCTCTACGAGCACAAAGAGCGATTGTAATCCTTAGAACGGTCAGGTAATGTTGCTTAAGAACATGCCAGTCCGGCCGGAAATGGACGCACATTTGTCTGTGGTAATACTCGGAAATTGGACAGCGATGGCTTAGGTCGTATAACAATGTTTATATTAGAATCATCACGAAAGTCAGGACAGGTAACAAAGACTTAATGGGGGAATTCAAAATGTTGACGGAAAGGTAAAAGAAATTTCTCACTACAGTTTTAAGGAGCATGAAACAATGATATTTAATAACAGAAAAAAATCGATATGGACTTTTGTGCTTGTTTTAATGCTGTTGAATTTGTTTATTATTGAAACGAGGGCATTTGCAGAAGCGGCGGAACCGAACGAGACGGACGGCCTCTTCGAGATGTCAATTGAGCAGCTAATGGAAGTAGAAATTGCCTCTGCTGCGACCCTGACTGAGTCTAAGCCCCGTCTGGTTCCGGCCGCTGTCACTACTATTACAGAAGAGGAAATACTGGCCTCCGGCGCCCGGAGCCTGTTTGAACTGCTGGATATATATGTGCCTAACCTGCAATGGTGGCGGAATCAGTGGGAGCCGGACAATATGGGTCTTCGCGGGATACTCAGCGACCGTGACGATAAGTATCTGCTTCTGGTTAATGGGCGTGTTATGAACGAAAGGACGCATTTTGGCGCCCTAAGCGAGCGTGACCTTGTGTTTATGCGGGATATCCATCATATCGACATAGTTCGCGGTC
>CAZJIR010000002.1:0-5394 GCA_964546095.1 uncultured Pirellulales bacterium | reverse complement strand
GTTCGGCCTTGTACGGGCCTGGTGCGGTGGCTATGGTTATCAATATTGTCACACATGACGCCAAGACATTTCAGGGCACGGAGGTAACAGGCCGTTTTGGTGCCATTGAGGAGTTTTACTCGGCGGAGGTGAAGCACGGGCGCAAACTTGAAGACGGGAATGATGGTTACTTTTTTTATATGGGTATAGCTGAATATGATGGTGCTAATGAGGATGATGCTCCTCAGGTTTACGGAGTTGAGTTTCCGCCGGCAGGTGGTGAGCCATCAATACCGCAGGATATATACAAAAAGGGTGAGCCTTTTACATACGCGTCAGTGAATGACGGAGAGTCCGCCAGGGATTTGCCTCCTATTAAATTGTATGCAGAGCTAAACAGGGGCAACTGGAACTACTGGGCGCGTTACACGCGTGGCGGCAAGCAGTTTTTCTGGCCAACCGGGGCTGTGGCACGTTCGCCCTATGGCTGGGCTAGCGCTTCGTTAATTCCGCTCGTAGACAGCTTCTATGCCTATCAGCAGGCAACCGGCTTTGTCGGATATAATAGAGAAGTCAACGAGAAGACCAATTTGGAACTGTCATTCAGTTACGATATGTTTGATTTCGAGCGGAGGGTTCATTCCTGGTGGCAAGAAGCGTATCGTGAAGATAAGTATATAGCTAAGGCGATAGTCAGGCATGATTTTAGCAAGCGGCATAAGATAGCCGTAGGGTCTGAGGTGTTGCACGGCGAGTATGGTTATCACAGTCCGGGCTATCCTCATAGTCGTGCTATCGATGGAACTTTTTCTTCCGGTATGCCTCGCTGGTCAACCAATATGTATTCGATATTCGGTGAACATCAGTGGACGATTTCTAAGAGGTGGACAAGCTTTTTGGGTGCTCGTATTGATGACCACACCTACACCAATGAGATGTTTTCTCCCAGGGCATCTCTTGTATATACGCCGGGCAAAAAAGATACATACAAGTTAATGTGGTCAAGGTCTGTCCGTGCAAATTACGAAGAGGAATTGAAAAATGCCGGAAAATCTCACAGCCACCCCGAAAAACTCGACAGTGTTGAGTTGCGCTACGAGCGTCAACACAATAAAAACCTTGACCTGGCCGCCTCGATATTTAAGCATTACAATCTTGAACTTATCGGCTATTCTACTGCGGCGGGTGGACAGGCAGTGGTTGGTACGCTGAAAGAATGGGGCGTGGAACTGGAGGCGATGTATCATACAGAACGCACACGTTTCGGAATTTCACACGGTTATACCAAATTAAGCGATTTTGAACTTGCTGAAGCAGAGATGATTACAACCGACCCCTTTATACAATTCAGCGCCCGCCCTTATGGCTATGGTGACGACCTGCAAAGATGGGCGAATCACATCACTAAAATAACTGGACGGCGCAAGCTGAACGATAAATGGGCGCTTGACGGTTCGCTGCGCGTGTACTGGGGATTCCCGGGTCTGAAAGACTATGCCCATTATATTGCGGACAGGAACGGCTATTCGCTTAAGTGGGAACGTTCGTATCGCCCCAGTGTTTTCCTTAACCTTGGTTTGCAGTACAAGCGGAAAAAGAATATGACGTTTCGTGTTGACGGCTATAATTTGCTGGGTATTTTCGACAGGGACCTCAACAAGCGTAATAGAGGCGGTGAAGGATATGCTGATTTCCGCTCTCATGCGCCAGCCGTGGCTGTGACCTTGATTTACAAATTTTAATCGGTAAACAGAATCATGTTTATTAAGAAAACATTCTTCGATATGTACTGAGAAATGAGGATTTGGATTGATAATTTGACAGTTTTTTTTGTATTTCTATTAGTATTTGCGTTTGATGTGCAATTATTCGCTGAACAGCAGGACGCAAACCAGCCGGAAGACTTATTAGAAATGTCCATTGAAGAGCTTATGGAAGTGCCGGTCATCGTTTCAGCCGCTCGTCAGAGCCAGAAAATCGGCGAGTTATCAGTCCCCGTCAGTGTGATAACTGCTGAAGACATCCACTACAGCGGGCTGACAGCTATCCCTGACATTTTGCAGTTTACTTCAGGCGTGGATGTTAGGCGGTTTGACCGCAGCCGTTATGCTGTAGGAGTTCGTGGATTGCTCAGTCGTTTTTCCGACCGTACACTTGTACTTATTAACGGTCGTTCTGCCAACGATTTTTTCTTCGGGGCGCCTGATTGGTCTAATTTACCTGTTCTCGTTGAGGACATTGCACATATAGAAGTTGTGCGTGGTCCCGGGGGCGCAGCATGGGGGGCAAATGCGGCTACCGGTGTAATCAACATAATAACAAAAAAGCCGGAAGATGTTTTGGGATACATGGGCTCAACAACCGTCAATGACTTTGGTGACACCTATACACACATTCGCTGGGCTCAGAAACAGGGCGAATGGAGCTGGCGTTTGTCTGCGGGCTATGAAGATTTCGGAAATTCCGACAACGCCGGTGCAGGGAGATACGTATCTGGTTTTCCCGCATTGAACGCTTCAATTGGCTTCAATAGCTATTCTGCTCGAGACTTTATGCGCAACTGGCGATTTGATACCGAAGCTATCTATCAGTATTCCGACAGGACGAAGTGGTCATTTGGTGTTGGTCATTCTAACTTCACGTCAGGTAGTTATGAATTTGTGGGCTATTATCCTCAAAGCGATGACATGACAAGTTCAACTCGTGCTTTTACGCGAGTCGACCATATATTCAACAATACAACTACAGGGTATTTACAGTGGTTCGGGCATTTTTTGGTCAGTCATATCCCAAGTTCTATAACAAGATGTGCTACCAATGAGAATCATCTTGAGGGGCAATTAAACTTTAAGTTTGCCGACAAGCACAATGTTGTTGTAGGTGGTAATCTAAGTTGGTTTCGGGCTAAGACAACAAGAGACAATACCCAAGAGGCAGTTTTCAATGGAGAACCATTTTCCGAACAATCGGGAGGATTATTCGTTATCGACCATTTTGGACTAGCTGAGCGATGGGAACTGGAGGGACAAATACGGGGCGACTTTCATAGTGAAAACGAAGAAGACTGGTCAACCAGAGCTTCGGCAATATATGCATTTGACGATGAGAAGGACCATACCTTGCGGTTCAGTGTCGCAAGAGCATTTCGTATCCCGACAGTGGCGATGCGCACTACGACTAAAAGCTCGGTTTCAGGTCTTTTTAATGTTCTGCTGCCGCAAAAAGAGTTGCGGAATGAAGGAATATGGTCCTACGAAGTGGGTTACGTGGGCAATTTGACAATCGAGTTATCGTTGAGTGCGAATTCCTACTATCAGCGATTTGAAGATATGCTTGGCCCAAGGAACGTGATTGCTGGGGCGGTGACTAACAGCACATTTGACAATATTGACGGTGCAACGGCGTATGGAGCGGAGTGCGAATTGGCTTATGGGAATAAAAAAGGAAAGCTTTCGGCTTGGTATGCTTATAACATTTTGGAAACAGACCAATACGGACAAGGCTTGCGTGCTATATGGCCGGCTAAGAATAAAGTGGGTTTGACCGGCCGACTCTTCTTGTCTGATGATTGGACGTTTAACACCAATTATGTCTACAATGATGTTGCCCCGGCTTATGGCAGTACGCTGATTGATGCACGCGTTTTTAGTCGTCTCGACCTGACTATAGCCAAGAAGATTGCCGATGGCAAAGGAGAATTTATGTTTGGAGTTTCTGATGTACTGAATAAGACAAACAAAGTTACATTCGACATAGGAGAACTTACGGGTCACGAAACGCCAGGACGGATGTTCTTTGTCAGGCTGCAATTAAGGTTCTGAAATATAAGTTCAGGTATACGGATGTGGGTGATGTATGAGATTTAAAGAGTCTGAAAAAATGCGGATTAGAGCTTACAACTTGACATTTTTAGCGTTGGTTTTGTTTGTAGTACCGGTTGCAGCAAATGCCCAGGCTGATTCGGAGCGTATCAAAGAATTGCAGGTCAAGGCTGCATTTTTATACAACTTTGTCAGGTTTGTAGACTGGCCGGAAGAGAGAATGCCGGACAATAATGAACCTATAATTGTAGGTATTGTCAGCTCCGAAGGTATCAATAAAGCTTTTGACCTTATTAAAAACAAAAAGATTAAGAATAAAAAAATTGTTGTAAAGGAGTTTAAAGGTTT
The DNA here is from genome assembly GCA_964546095.1 of uncultured Pirellulales bacterium. Taxonomy (GTDB): domain Bacteria; phylum Planctomycetota; class Phycisphaerae; order Sedimentisphaerales; family Anaerobacaceae; genus NIOZ-UU13. The sequence goes on along the minus strand of CAZJIR010000002.1, from coordinate 1,246 downwards.
AGACAAACTGGAAAAATCTAAGGAGAAGGATGACCCTGAATGGAATCAGAAAATAGATGCATTTAAGAAATGCCATATACTATTCTTTTTTGATTCTCCCAAGAAAGAGAATTTAGGCCAGATTACTGAAGCATTAAGTGGTTCGTGCGTGCTCACAGTGGGTCAAACGGCAGGCTTCCTTGTAGATGGCGGGGGTAATATCAATTTTTTGCTGGAAGATGAGAAAGTACGATTTGAAGTCAATCTTATCACTGCAAAGCGCAACAACATAAAAATAAGATCCAGGCTCTTAAAACTGGCCAAAAGAGTGATCGAAGAAGAAGCACCGAAGGATACAAAGGATTAATCATGTCGATATTGTCAAATATAAAAATACGGCACAAGCTAACACTGATAATAATGCTGGCGTGCATTACAGTGATTATAATTATAGGTGCAGCAATTATTATGTGGACACAGAGTATTCTTCGTGATTCGATGCTGCGAAATCTATCAACACAGGTCGATATAATGGCAGACAACTGCAAAGCATCTATAGTTTTTAATGACCCTAAGGATACCGAGGACACCCTCAGTGCTTTTCGGACGCAACCATCCGTTATTTATGCTTGTATCCGCACCGATGGAAATAAGATTTTTGCCAGTTACAGCCGGGATGAGATAGGTAGTGGAATTGAGCTCTCTAAATTTCCACCGGAAGACAACTTCTATTTCGGGGATGACTTTCTGATTGTATCAAAAAGCATCGTTCTTGATGGAGATAGGCTTGGGACTGTTTATATTAAGTCAGATTTAAGTTATCTGAGCACAGCTTTTAAACATAGTATTACCGTGATTATCTCCGTTTTGGTGGTAGCGCTTATAGTAGCTTATTTCCTGTCGTTGATACTTCAGGGTGTTATTTCCAATCCAATTCTAAATTTGGCTAACGTGGCTAAAACTATTTCAGAGGAAAAGAAATATTCAATTCGAGCATCGAAACGAACTGACGATGAAATAGGTTTGCTTATAGACTCATTCAACGAGATGCTGGAGCAAATCCACCAGCGTGATGTGCAATTGCTCGAGATAAATGAAAATTTGGAAGAGAAAGTTAATGAACGTACCGTCGAATTAACGGATGCCAACGAGCAGTTAAAAACCAACGAGCAACAGCTAAAGGCCGCCAATCAAAAATTACGGTCTGAAATCACCGAGCGCGAGCGGGCAGAGGCTGAACTTCAACAAGCCCAGGAGGAGCTCGTTG
>CAZJIR010000001.1:31266-36937 GCA_964546095.1 uncultured Pirellulales bacterium | reverse complement strand
CTTGCTAAGCCGAGCGAGGAAGTCCTTGAGCGTTTCAGAGTTGATATTCGCTATATATGCTCACACGGCCCCGATGATTTCAAAGGAGCAATTGAACAGAACACTCGGAACGGCAAACTCTGGCATGACCTCAAAGATGAATTCGGTGTCGTCTGGTCGATGCCGGATGAGCAGCAGCTTTATATGGACATTTCGCACCATCCCCTTGCTGATGCAACTGTTCAGGATATTGAAGAATATCCTTTTCCCAATGGCGGCGACCGGAGCCGCTTCACCGGCGTTCGCGAAACGGCGCTACAGATGCGCGACGAAACTCCGTACGCAATATCAACCGGCATTGGAGGCGTGGTGTATGAAATCTGTTGGTATATGCGCGGGCTTGAGAGGTGGTTCATGGATATGGTGGAGAATCCCGCCTTTTGTGAGGCGCTGCTGGACAAAATGCTGAAATTCTGGATGGACTATTATATCGGGTTTATGAGCGAAGTAGGTGACATCGTCGATGTAATTATGATAGGCGACGATTTGGCAGGTCAAAGCGGCCCGCTGTTTTCGCCCGACTTTTACCGCAAAATTGTGAAGCCAAGACAGAAAAAACTCGTACAGCACATCAAATCGTTAACGAAGGCGAAAATCTGGTATCACACATGCGGGGCCTGTTTCAAGTACATACCGGAACTCATCGATAATGGTATTGATATTCTAAATCCCGTCCAGCTCGGCCTGGTAAATATGGAGCCGGAAAAAATAAAAGACGCCTTCGGAAATAAGATTTCACTTTGGGGCGGTGGCATAGACGCCCAGCACGTTTTTGCATTTGCCAAGCCGGACGAAATCAGAGAGCACGTGCGAAGGAACCTTGAAATCTTCAAGCCGGGAGGCGGCTACGTGTTCAATAACGTCCATAATATCCAGGTTGGCGTGCCGGTTGAAAATATTGTTGCTTTATTTGATGCTGCCTACGAATTCGGCTTTTACGATTGAGCGTTATGCTTTGTTGAAAACATTAGTACGGAGTGTCATTGCGAGGCCGTAAGGCCGAAGCAATCTATTCACGCCACTAACAAATTAACCAACACCCATAATTTACTGAAAATCATTGGCAATAGTGAATATAGAGGAAACAGCACCCTTTGCAGTTGGCTTTGATATGGTGTGTCTTATTGCTTTTTCGTTGTCGAGATGAACCAGGTTTCTAAAATCCCTTATCGAATCGGACAAACGAGAAACTCCACGTTTCAGAAGGCTTTTGTCCTCGCAAGTCTGAATATAGCCGACGAACCTCTTACTTTTCGGCTTAATATTTTTATGTTTCAGATACAGTTTCAGTAACTCTTCAATGACACCTCCGGCTAAAATAACAGCCGGTTTTGAGAAACCCTGTGATGCTAAGACAAATGCATGTTCAACATCGCGAAATATGATTTTTCTTTTGAATTGGTCCGACACGAAGTTAATCTTCCGGCCAAAATCCTTCTTGCTAACATCATATTCATTTTTTATGGCTCCCCAAATCTCCTTACTTGTTCCCATCGTTATCATAATCTTTTTCCCTTTAGCCTTTTGTGTATTTGCTGGTTTTTGGTCTTCTTTCAGTAATGTAGCTACCCGCCGAAGCTCACCTGCCATTTCAGGTATGTCATTAAATAAATTTTTATCGACTAAATCTTTGAGAAAAAATGCGTTACTGAGCAAATCCTTTTTTCGGGAATCTGGCAAGGGAAGGTCTTTTGACATTCTATTTTTGCTAAGAAATGCATCATAGGACATCTTATTAAGCCGTTCAAACCAGCCAGTGATTTTTTCAATTCTCTGCTTTAGCTCAACTGCATCGTGCGGATAATTATAATGTCTAAGCCAAGTCAAAACGGTTTTTAATTGTTCACTACTGAGTACATCTGAAAGTTTATCTGTATCTAATGCGCCGACTTCTGAAAAACACACGTCCAGCCTATCGGCTATCTGCTCCAGTAGATTACAAAACTCGCCTTGCTTCATAGTTCAGGTTCCTTACCAACAATTCTATTGGATTTAGACTTAAGTAGCAATCTTTTGCTCTGTTATTCATTGCTTATTAGTCTGATAGAAAGGTATAATTAAGCGTGTTGGAGAGCGAAGAAAGTATCAACACCGAATTTTTACATTCTATTTTTGAAAGGGCGGCAAAATGAGAAAGACATTTATAATAATTGGGATAATTTTATCTGTAATTGCTTTGTGTATATACCCATCGACGTTCTGTTTCGTTAAAAGCATTTTAGCAGGCCAAAATATAACTTCGGATAAAAGTCTTGCAGTAGATGAACACCCGACAAAAGAGGAATGGCTTGAGGTTTACATAACATATAAAATTAAGCAATTCACAGATCTTTATGCTGCTAGAATAGCTATACGTGTAGCGATTGTTCCCGAGAACCAAGAAATTGTTATTACCTTGACTCTAGCCAATGAACAGGAGGAAATGTCTCAAACTGCGAAGAAAATATACTGTAGTCAAGTAGAACAAGTAATAAAGGCTGTTTTAGTAGAATATAATTGGGCCCGAAATTACAAACTAACGGTTCAATTCGTTTGAAAATTTGAATCAATCATCCTCTTACTTCTTAGCTTGTGTTTGGTTATTTTAGGCAAGACACGTGAATTGCTTTCTAAGATTCGACACTACGGCAGGGTTTGCTGCAGGTTCCCGCTCGCAATAAGTTGCCAAAGAGAGATTGCCACGTCGGCCTGCGGCCTCCTCGCAATGACGGGATTATTGATTCCTGACTTTGCAAGAACGGCAGTTTAAGACGTGGCCCTGTAAAGAATCGCAAAATCTTCTCTTTAATTTCTCCGACAATATCCGTATAATTTTAGGTTTGAAGTTTTTTGGAGCATGTAATGGGTTATTTTCGAGAAAATATTGAAAAGCTAAAAGGTTACGAGCCTGGTTTTCAGCCGAAGGCGACGGACGTAATAAAGCTGAACACCAATGAGAATCCCTATCCGCCCTCGCCTTCTGTGATGAAGGCATTGAAGGATATCAGCGATGAAAAACTTCGCCGATACCCCGACCCGTTCGGAAATGAATTCCGGCAAGCGGCCGCGGAAGTTCACGGCCTGAGCCCTGAGAACATTATGTGCTGCAATGGCGGAGATGATTTGCTGACGATGGCTTTTCGTGCGTTTTGCGATGAGAATCGCCCTGTCGCATATCCGGTTCCGACATATTCACTTTATCCGGTATTGGCTAAATTACAGAATTGCCCGGCGGTTGAAGTTCCATTCGACGATGAATTTAATCTGCCGGTTAAATTAACGAAGACCAATGCCGCTTTGACCATTATCTGCAATCCCAACGCGCCGAGCGGCAGCTTTATAAGTGTCGGCGAGCTGGCTTCGCTGGCGGATGAGCTTTCTTCGGGAGTATTGCTGATTGATGAGGCTTATGTGGATTTTGCCGAGGAAAATTGCGCAGGGCTTGTCAAAGATTTCGATAATGTGGTTATCCTTCGGTCGATGAGCAAAGGGTATAGTCTTGCAGGCATACGATTCGGATATGCAATTGCCCGGCCTGACTTAATAGAAGGTCTCATGAAGGTAAAAGACTCTTATAATGTTGACGCCGTCGCTATCGCTGTGGCTACTGAGGCCATAAAAGACCAAAAGTATTTCAGAGAAACAACCGAAAAAGTAAAGAAGAGCCGCAACTTGCTGATTGAACAATTGCGTGCCTTGAAATTCAAAGTTTTACCAAGCTCTGCCAACTTTGTCCTTGCGAAAAGCCGAAATCGCGACGCAGGTAATATTTTTGATAAGCTCCTGCAGCGAAATATTTATATCAGGTACTTTAATCTTCCTGGTCTTGACGATAAGCTTAGAATAACCGTCGGAACCGACGAACAAAATGACAAACTCATTTTGGCTTTGAAAGAAATCCTGTCCGAAGAGAATGCTTCACTGCCCTCGCAGTGACACAATATAAGGATAATTCTTATGAAAGAGCGAACAGCTAAAATCCACAGGCAGACAAAGGAGACCGATGTTAAAGTCGAGCTTAATGTGGACGGCGTTGGCAAATACGAAATTGACAGCGGCATCGGCTTTTTAGACCACATGCTCACGCACCTGAGCAAACACAGCAGAATCGACATGACAGTCAAAGCCAAAGGTGACCTGGACGTCGATGCCCACCATACGGTCGAGGATATTGCAATTTGTCTTGGTGAATGTCTGCAGAAGGCTCTTGGCGACAAAAAGGGAATTGCCAGGTACGGCCATAGTTCCGTGCCGATGGAGGATGCCCTGGCGAACGTATCTGTCGATTTGTCGGGCAGGTCGAGCTGTGTGTATAACGTTGAGTACCGGACAGACAAAATCGGCGACTTCGACGTCGAGTGCCTGGAAGAAATGCTGCGCAGCTTTTCGAACAATGGAAAGTTCAACCTGCATATAAACGTACCTTATGGAACAAACAGCCACCACATTGCCGAAGCTATTTTCAAGGGACTGGGCAAGGCGCTCGGTACGGCTGTCGGCATTATCGGGACGGATGTCCCAAGCACAAAGGGAACGTTGTGATTGAGGAAGAAGCCAAATGTGACCTTCGCATCGGGATTGGCACGGATATCCACAAGTTGGCCGAGAACAGGAAGCTGATGCTATGTGGAGTTTATTTGCCGTACCCGGCCGGACTTGTCGGCCACAGCGATGGAGATGTCGGCCTGCACGCTGTTATCGATGCCCTGCTCGGGGCAAGCGGGATGGGTGATATTGGCGCAATGTTTCCCGATACCGACCAGCAATTGAAGGGTGTGGACAGCAAAGAGCTTTTGATTATCGTAAAAGAGAGGCTCGAAGAAAAACGCTGGGAAGTGGTCAATATCGATTTGATTATCCACGCCGAGGAGCCTGAGCTTGAACCGTTCAAGGGACAAATGAAAAGATGCGTCGCAGGGCTTTTGGGAATTGATTTTACCGCGGTGAACGTCAAGGCAAAAACAAACGAAGGGCTCGGTGATATAGGAGCTGGTGAAGCAATAGCTGCTACAGCTACGGTACTTTTAAGAAAGAAGAGAAGAAGAACGTTATAAATGATAGTTGATTATTCGTTGATAATTGGTTAAGAAAATAAACGTGGGGACCAACTTTAATAAGAGTTTTTAATGGTGTTTTAGAAATGGGATTAAACCTTTATAACAGTCTGACCAGAAGGAAAGAGGAATTCGAGCCTTTGGAAGAAGGCAAGGTTGGTGTATATGTCTGCGGGCCCACGGTATATAGCCACGCACATCTGGGTCATGCGAAAAGTTACGTTAGCTTTGATATCCTTATCAGGTATCTTCGCTACCTGGATTATAACGTTACCTATGTGCAGAACATAACAGATGTGGGCCATCTAACCGATGATGCCGATGAAGGCGAGGACAAGATAGGGGTTGTTGCGAAGAAACAGAAAATGCACCCTATGGCGCTGGCGGAATACTACGCCCGAAGTTACTTTGAGGATATGGACATGTTGAACTGCGTTCGGCCCGATATAAGTCCTCGGGCTACCGGTCATATACTTGAACAAATAGGGCTGGTAACGATGTTATTGAAAAAAGGATTTGCCTATGAAGCCAACGGCTCAGTGTATTTCGATGTTTCCAAATTCGAGGACTATGGCAAGCTATCCGGCAGGAAAGTCGAG
>CAZJIR010000001.1:0-31256 GCA_964546095.1 uncultured Pirellulales bacterium | reverse complement strand
AGGAGATGTTGGCCGGTGCTCGCGTGGAGGTTTCGCCTGATAAAAGGAATCCTGTTGATTTTGCGCTCTGGAAGAAAGCTGAGCCGAACCATATTATGCAATGGCCCAGCGCGTGGGGGATGGGTTATCCCGGCTGGCATCTGGAATGCTCGGTAATGAGTATGAAATATCTCGGTAAAACAATCGATATTCATGGCGGCGGACTGGACAATAAATTTCCACATCACGAATGCGAAATCGCCCAGTCGGAAGCCGCCAACGATGCGCCGTTTGTGCGATACTGGCTGCATAATAACATGGTTACCGTTGACGGGCAAAAAATGAGCAGGAGCCTGAACAATTTTATTACATTGAAACAGGCTTTTTCAGGCACGCATGAGAGGCTGACAAGATACTATGACCCGTTGGCAATAAGGCAGTTAATTTTGAACAGCCATTACCGAAGCCCCTTGGATTTCTCGGATGCGGCCCTGTTCGCCGCACAAAGTGGTTACCAAAAAATTACCGAGACGGTTAAAGCAGTAAGAAGAAGAATGAGAATAGCAAAGGAAAGCCCCATCGACGAGGCAGTAGTGGCGCAGCTAAAACAGATGAGAGAAAAATTCGAAGCTGCAATGAATGATGACTTGAATACTTCGATTGCGCTGTCGGTTATGTTTGAACTTGTTCGTTTGGCGCAGAAACTGCTTGAGAATAGCCGTACAACCCAGGCAACGCTTAATCTTATTGATGTTCTGTTCGACCGGATGGGTGGTGATTGTCTCGGTATTGTGACACAGGAGTTTCCAAAGACCGCCGGCGCAGATAATGAGCTGACGGAAAAGCTGGTCGATGTTTTAATTGAGCAGCGAAATGAAGCACGCAGAAACAGGGACTTTAACAAAGCGGATGAGCTTCGTAACAAACTGGATGGAATCGGCATTGTCCTGGAAGACAAATCGGACCAGACAACCTGGAGAATGAAATGAGGATACTCGGTATCGACCCGGGTTTACAAGTCTGCGGATATGCTTGCTTGGAAACAGGCCAGGATAGAGAGACGTTGATTGAAGCAGGTGTTATTCGCACAGATACCGGCTCAGCGATAGAGCAAAAACTCAATAGAATTGCCGAAGATACTCAATCGCTTCTGGAAAGTTTCGGACCGGATGTTGTGGCGGTGGAGGAGTTGTACTCGCATTATGCTCATCCGAAGACGGCGATATTGATGGGACACGCAAGAGGTGTTATACTGCAGAGGTGCGTTCAGGCGGCGGTTGAAGTCAGGAGCTTCAGCGCAACACGTATAAAAAAATCGATTACCGGCAACGGCAGGGCCTCGAAGGAGCAGGTGCAAAAGACTATTCAAACCATTTTATCCCTGCCTCAAATACCTGAGCCGAATGATGTAGCTGATGCCATAGCAACGGCACTGTGCTGTGCGAATTCGATAAATAGTGTTTTTATCTGAGCCATTGAAATAATAAATAGAAAATAATCAATAATAAATCGATATGATAGCCGGCATTGAAGGAAAACTTGTAAAGCTTGATAGCGACTGCTGCCTGGTGCAGGTCGGAGCAGTCGGTTATGAGGTTATGTTACCGAGCTATTGTGTGAATTTGTTATCTGACCGAATCGGCTCGGACGTTTCTCTTTGTACTATGGAGTATTATGAGGGCACGCTTGGCGGCGGAAATCTCATCCCAAGAATGGTCGGCTTCTTAAATGTGGGCGAGAGAGATTTTTTTACCAAGTATATCAGTGTCAAAGGTATGGGCATAAAAAAGGGATTGCGGTCCTTAAGCATCCCGATAGCCACAATTGCGGCAGCTATTGAGAGTGCTGACGACAAGACATTGATGTCGCTGCCTTCGATAGGCAAAAGGATGGCTCAGCAAATTATTGCAGAATTACGCGGCAAGTTGCAGTCTTTTGCCGCCGGGGCCGAACCAGCTAAGCGGACAGAGGCCGGATTCAAACCGTTCCAGATTGAGGCGCTGGAGATTCTTATCGCTTGGGGTGAAAGACGAGCCGAAGCAATGGAGCTGGTTGAGTTGGCGTGTCGCAAGCACCCCAATATAAACTCAGCCGAGGCGCTTGTGCCTTTAATATACAGACTAAAGCAGGGAGTAGAGGTCTGATTAAAAAGCAGTGTATATAGATAAAGAAACTAAAAAATAGTCAATCGAAAATGGCAATAGGCAGAATCATAAGCGGGCGGTCTTTGAGTGAGCAGGAAGAGAGCTTTAACATATCCCTCAGGCCCAAATATCTGGCCGAATGTGTAGGCCAATGCAATGTCAGAGAAAAACTTGCGATTGCCATAGAAGCGGCTAAACAAAGGTCTGAGCCTTTGGAGCATATCTTGTTTTACGGCCCGCCGGGACTCGGCAAAACTACGCTGGCTCATGTCGTGGCGAATGAGATGGATGCGAGAATTCGCTGCTCATCGGGCCCGGCCCTTGCAAAAGTAGGCGATGTGATGGGCCTCTTAAGCAATATTAGCACCGGCGACGTGCTATTCATCGATGAAGTCCACAGACTAAGCACCCTTGTTGAAGAATTTATCTACCCGGCCATGGAGGATTTCAAAGTCGATTTCACCGTGGATAGCGGTTTGCACGCAAAGACGATAAATTTCCCGCTGAAGCGTTTTACGTTGATTGGTGCCACTACACGAGCCGGGCTGTTAAGCGCTCCTCTCCGCAGTCGATTTGGTATGCTGTATCATCTGGATTTTTACAGCAGCGCCGAGCTGACGGATATTCTGGACAGGTCCGCTGAGCTATTGGGTCTGCAATGCGAAGATGGAACGCTTGAACTGATTGCGAACCGCTCCCGTGGGACGCCGAGAGTTGCAAATCGATTGTTAAAACGCGTCCGTGACTACGCACAGGTAAAAGGCTCAGGAGTCCTCAGTGCCGGGATTGTCGAAAGCGCGCTGAAGATGGAGCAAATTGATGCACTGGGTCTGGATGAATTGGATAGGGCGGTTCTGAGAGCGCTGGCAAATGTTTATGATGGCGGCCCCGCCGGCATCGAGGCCATTGCAGCCACACTCGGCGAAGAAAGAGATACACTGGAGGACGTCGTCGAGCCGTATCTTTTACAGATTGGTTTTCTGCGCCGAACAAAACGCGGCAGAGAAGTTACCAAACAAGCCTGCGAGCATTTAGGCCTAAAAGTCCATCAAAAGAAACACCCCTCCGACCAGCCAGAGCTATTCGAGCAAGGCGAACAATAGCGCCGACGACATCTGCTGCTATTCCCATTCGATTGTCGCCGGGGGTTTGCTGGATATATCATAAACGACCCGGTTAACGCCTCTGACCTCGTTTATAATCCGGTTGGATATGATGCCAAGCACCTCGTATGGGATTCGCGAAAAATCAGCAGTCATAAAATCGACAGTATCAACTGACCGAACGGCAATAACATTTTCGTAGCTTCGTTCATCGCCCATCACACCGACTGTCAAGACAGGCATAAGCACCGTCAGCGCCTGCGATATCTTCCTATATAGACCTGCCGATTTTATTTCATCTATTAAGATTTCATCAGAGGCCCGGAGAATTTCCAGTCTTTGCGGTGTAACCTCTCCAATTATCCTAACTGCAAGGCCCGGCCCCGGGAAAGGATGCCGCCAGACGATATCCTCAGGCAATCCAAGATACTCGCCGACTACCCTCACCTCATCCTTAAACAAATCCCGCAAAGGCTCAATCAGCTCGAATCCCATCTCGGCTGGCAGCCCCCCTACGTTGTGATGCAGCTTGATATTCGCTGCGGGGTTGCCGTCTTTTGAGCCTGATTCGATAACATCGGGATACAGCGTTCCCTGAGCAAGAAACCTGGCGTTCGGATTTTTTTTCGCTTCCGATTCAAAAGCATTAATGAATTCAGAGCCGATTATTTTGCGTTTTTGCTGAGGGTCGGTTACTCCGGCCAGGCCCTCAAGGAACTGCCTGGACCAATCGACAACATGCAAATCCATATGAAAATGATTACGGAAGGTTGACACGACATTTTCACATTCGTTATTTCGCAGCAGGCCGTTATCGACAAAAATACAAACAAGCTGGTCGCCTATCGCCTTATGAACCAGCGACGCGACAACCGACGAATCAACTCCGCCGCTCAGCCCGCATATTACCTTGGCGTTACCGGCTTGTTGACGGACTATTTCTACAGTTTCACTAACGAAATCGCTCATTTTCCAGTCGCCGCTACAGCCGCAGATATCGTACAGGAAGTTCTTTAAAATCATTGAGCCTTGAGGTGTATGTGAAACTTCAGGGTGAAACTGGACACCGAAAAACTTCTTTTTCTTGTGCCTTACCGCCGCATAAGGACATGTATCGGTGGTTGCTAATTTAACAAAATCGCTGCTGAGCTTATCGATTTGGTCGCCATGGCTGGCCCAGGCCGTGATTGAATCCGACATATTTGCAAACAAATCGTATTTTTCAAGGATAGCCAGAGTTGTTCGTCCATATTCATGTCTTTGAGCGGCTGCAATCTTTGCCCCCAAAACCTGACAGCCTAACTGCATCCCATAGCAAATGCCCAGAATCGGCACATCCAGTTCGAAGATTTCCTTATCACATTTTGGTGCGTTTTTGTCATAGACGCTTGCAGGCCCGCCGGACAGTATCAATCCCTTAATGCCCAATCTTGACAGTTCTTCTGCCGTGGTATGCGCAGGAAAAATTTGGGAGTATACGTTTTGTTCTCGAATCCTCCTCGCTATCAGTTGACCGTACTGACTGCCAAAATCCAGTATGGCGATAATTTCCCGACTCATATACCACGCCCGGCAGGACTCGAACCTGCGACCTACGGATTAGAAATCCGTTGCTCTGTCCAACTGAGCTACGGGCGCAAGGTCTTTTTTTAGGACCCAGTAATATCAAAACACCTTATAAAATATAACCACGCACTCTACACACAAATCGCTAATATTGCAAGAAGATTAAAGCCAGGCTTCGCTAAGCGTGGATTATGTATATAAAAATAGCAATAAAACCTGTGCCCTGTGGCGTGTCGTATCGGCCATTCTCATTGTTTCCCCGTGCAGCCGGAGAGCCGGTTTGCACACACTGTGTATCCGCAGACGATTGGCCCAATACGACGGCATTGGGACGATGTGATACTATGGTCATAGAAAGCACTTGTTTTTATATCTCGATATGTATCATGTTTCCTTCTTGCGAATTACAAGCTGATTAGTTTGAGAGTAAAAATTAAAGCTTTATAGTGATTTTATCTTTCCTCGGGAAAATTATATTGGCGTAGAAAAAGAATAAAGTCAATTTGCTCACGGATGCACTTAGACAGCTCAAAACCTTTGTTGATGTTTTATTGAAGCAAAAGATATACGGCAAGTTATTCGGAGTGGATGAAAAACATGTAAAAAATTCGTTAAAAAATAATGTCACACAGAGATAAATCTTGGGTCGGGAAACACTAAAGATTTATCGAAAAGTGCTTCAAAATCTGCAAAAAATAGAGATAAATGAACAAATTTTTTTTGTTGTTTGTTTATAGATATTGTGAAACTTTGCAAGTTATTTCATTGTCCGAAAAAATTTCTATATTCGCCATTTTGGCCTGTATCTTGTTGTAATATAAGGCGTTACATGAATTTATGGGTTGGGTGTTTTACTTAATAAGGCTTGATTTGATAAAAATAGAGTCCGAAAAAACAGAGAATATAGTAAAGCCAGAGAAAATAGATAAAATTACCATTGACATCGCATGGGTGATTGGGTAAAATAATGAAAGTTACCGTGGGCGTTAAAAAAAGTTAAGAAGGTGAATTTTAAAATTTAGCTATTGACAAGAAGAAAAAAAACTGGTAAATTCTGGAAAGTAGCAAGGCATTAAGTTGAGAATATTCAACTTATTTATATCGAATGCTTTGCTTGTCCGGTACTGTTTTTTTCGTGCTGGTCAGGAGATGAGGAGAGTGATGGTGAGGAGAGATGAAAAACATTATTTGAATCCCTTCTTATAATCGCACTTTCGGCCAGTCTGGAATAGCTTAGCTGAGTAACAGAGATAAGCTGTGTTGCTTATCACTGGCAACGGCATTGATTGATGCCGTGATAATTAGGAATAAAGTGAAGCGTTTGAAATCCAATGGACTGGTAACATATTTAGTTCGCTGTTAGTCGTTAGCGATAGAGTGTTGTAATCTGATAGTTTTCGGGGGAGAGAACAATGATGAAATTAGTAACGACTTATTTAGTAGCATTGATATTGTTAGGGGCGGCTGGAATTGCCAAGGCCGACGATGAACCTTTTGTCAAGATTATACCTGTGGCGAATAGACTCGAATTTGAAAGGGCTAAATTCCCAAAAGGTTCAATTATGTCGGGAAAAGCTTTATTACCGAGTATATTATACTCGGCATCAGCGTCATTAACTCTGAAGGTGGATTCTAATTGTCTGCACGGACCGATAGTGGCATCTATGTCGGAATTGAAGCACACAAGAAGTAACAAAACAATACCGCTTGAGCGTATATCCATCAAGGCTCCGACTACACAAGGATTTGTCCCGATGACAAAGCCGGTGATTATATCTAATCCTGAAAACGGATCGCATGACATTAATTTAGATTTTCGGGTGGAGCGTTTCTTACGTGACCCGGCGGGAAAATTTTCAGGAACTATTACATTTACGATAATACCGTCATCTTTTTGATTGGAGATTTAGAGAGAAAATAAAAAGTTTCTACAACGCAATAATGAAAGATTATAAATGCCCAGGGTTTGTGGAAATATGTTGTTCAAAATAGACGACCCCTTCCTTAATAAGGGTAGGGAGAAAGGAGGTGTGAGGTAGTTAAAAGTGTAATGACTCGCAAGCTAAAGGATGCTTTGCGGGCCGCCTGAAGAAGCAGGCTCGGTCTTGAGGCGGAAAGACGATTAAATAGCTTGGGATGAAGATTCCAGATTGAGAATCGTTATGCTTTTGGGCCCCGACTCAGGAAGACAGTAATGCGGGCATAGTCGCCAGAGTCGGACAAAGAGGTTTTTAGCCCGCGGATCGTTTAGCTCAGATATCTATTGGGTCTGAGTGAAAAAATGTATTGATTAGCTCCACAGGCCAATATTGGCCCTTAAAGGAGCGAGGGTTAAGAAAGGGAAATGAAAATGTTAAAAAAATGTGTTATTGCAATTGCAGTTGTAGCTCTGCTGGCGGTCACGGTACAGGCAGGCGCCATTAATCCAATAAAGCACGATGGCGATTGGCCCTGGACCTACAAAGCACTCGATTTATGCGATATACCTGTGTTTATGGACGTGGGCCATTATGTAGAGTTGAAAGATTGCGGAGATAAGAAAATTGTGCTCAAACAGGTTGACTGCGTAGAAATCGAACAATCGGGTTTCCCGTGCTACACAGGCTGTGTAAAGTTTGAAGTAAGAGCAAACTTCGCGGCAATTATTGGCGCCAATTTAGACAAAGGTGCTGGCGATGTTTCAGTTCTGAAAGACACGAAAGTGTACTGGGTCGGCGAATCTACCATCCCCGGCGATGGTGCTTACCATGAGCTGGAAATTTGCATTGATGCCTGGAATACAGAGCTTTGGAACTCCGGTTCACCCGGCGACGAGATTAAAGTCGGCGTGCTCACGATTACTGTGAAGCCACCGGATACTGAGTAAGTCGCGAGTCGGCCTTAGTAGTAAAGGAGCGTAGCTTAATCACTCTCTTAAAAAAGGACGATTGGTTATACAAACGTCCGGAAATCTTCTACTGGAGGCTGGTGAAAAAAGGATGTTTATAAGGAGGGACGGATATTGAATCCGCCCTCCTTATTTTTTATAAACATTTTCGTGAAAATGGGTGGATTAGGCAATTTAGACTTGACATTTGAGAAAAAAAATGATAAACTTGGTAATGATTTATTATAGACACAAGTCTATATAGTGAGGAAGTGGAAAGCCGCTTTTCATGGATTGAATTGCTGAATAGCGTCGTTATGGGGATTTCACAAGGAATTATAAAAAGTAAGGGAGTTAAATGGCCGAAAAAGTAAGAGCCTCAATATTATTGGATGGAAATCACGGTAATTTATCACGGAGACGCAATAATAGACTCAAAAATGTACTTTAGGGTTATCTTTAAGATGTATCCGGCTTATTAATGATGAGTAAGCGGTTCATGCGAGTTTTTGGGAGATTAAAAAAGTGAGAAAGCGCAATATAACGAATCATTTGGTTTTCATTGCTGTAATTGTGTCGAGCTTTTTTATTAATGGAAGGCCGGCGTTTGGCCAGTTTATAATACAGCCGATGAGGATGGATCTTACGTCCCTGCCGGGCCGGACGATAAAGACCGTCTTGGACCTTCAAAGTATCGACCCGAACGAGGTCCTGACGGTAGATTTGAGGGTGACCGAGCTGTCCCAGGAGGAAGACGGCCAATGGCGAATTATTGAGCCCAACGATGTTATTGATAGGTCGAAGCTTTCTTCATGCAAAGACTGGATAAGCCTCGGACGTGAAAGTATTGATGTAGTTCCTTTTGGGATGGATAGAGTGGCGGTGAATATAAGAGTGCCGCGCCGTACACGTGGATTTTACAGTGCTACGATTGTTGCCACTGTCAGACCAAGACCGGACGTTACAGGAAATGTTTTTGTTATCGTGCGTTTTTTAATTCCTGTGCTCATTGAGG
The DNA here is from genome assembly GCA_964546095.1 of uncultured Pirellulales bacterium. Classification (GTDB taxonomy): domain Bacteria; phylum Planctomycetota; class Phycisphaerae; order Sedimentisphaerales; family Anaerobacaceae; genus NIOZ-UU13. The sequence goes on along the minus strand of CAZJIR010000001.1, from coordinate 22,583 downwards.
TACAGGGTCGGCCAATGCGCCATAAAGTGGAACTTGGCGATATGGGACTGGAGTTTGTTCGACCCATGCAGGGAAATCCCGCGACAACGAATGTCACAATGCAAATTGATAATAATGGGGGGACCCGTTCCCGCCTTAAGAGCTTTGCGGTAGTTAAAGGTTTCTTGGATGGGCACTGGCGGGCAATTACTACCGCAGAATTTGGAGGTACTGGAATCATTCCAGGAGCCAAATTAAAGTTGAAAAGTAACATTAGTCGGCCTTTGCCGGCGGGCAAGTACAGAATATCCGGAGTACTCTATGTTGATGGCAGGCGTGCTAAGAGAGCTACGCAGGAGATAACATTTGCAAGTGACCCGAGTGTTACGAAGGTGGCTAGCGATGCGACTCTTGATCTGTACCCAAGCGATCTTATGATAAGCGGTCGGCCGGGTGCTGTACGGACGGACGCGATAAGGGTCTATAATGCTTCGGATGAGACGGTAAATGTCCAGACGGCTTTGGCATTGCCACCTCGTCTAAAGGGCATTGCTTTTGGCGATTTGAAGGGGAATGATTTAGACTGCTCCACATGGCTGAGGGTGGAGCCGGATAGATTCACACTTGCCAGTAATGCACAGAGGAGCATACGCATTGTTGCGACGATGCCGGGAAATATTGATGTGCATCCCTGTTATTATTCGCTTATCGGTTTGGCCGGCACTTATCCGGACGGTCAGTCGGCTGGCATAACGATCGGAAATATTTGCGTTTTGAATGAGGATATCAGTATTGAACCATTTGCTTCCGCTATGAGGCTTAGCGTTGCCTATAAAGAGGGGTCCGAATATTATGTTGTTGCAAGGTTCGGCAATTTCGGAAATATACATTTTACTCCCGTAAGATGCAGAGCCGCCGTGGTTGATACAACACTCGCTATCAGGAAGAGGGTATCGCTAAACAGCAGAAAGACTGGTCTGATGCTGCCTTTGACAACGAGGGATTTCTCGGAAGTTATCGATTTTTCTAATTTGCCTGAAGGTATATACCGTCTTGCGGCGGTTTTGGAATATGCTCCTGATCAGGAGGCGATGAAACAGTTAGCTATACGGGTCCGGGTTCAGGGAGGAGAACGGAGGGAAATTGAGGTTATTGGAGGGGGTGAAGAACCTATACCTATTAATTGGTATTAATTGGTAGTGCGCCGGCAAGAGTTTTTGCTAAAGAAAGAAGCTGGATTGCCGATACAAGGCAGAAGAGCTGTAAAATTGCCGGTTAATGGCTACAGAAAGGGACATTGACTTATGGCAAGTAAAAATATCGGCAGAATTTTATCGGACGGCATCATTGTCCTCTGCGTCGTTTTGTTATGCGCGATGAATGTCAGCGTGCAGGCAATCGAAGGGACAAAAGTAACTTTCACCATATCCGGTTCTACAGGACTGGGTGGCGTGACGATGAAAGGTCTGCCGGAAAATCCTGTTACTGATGGGAGCGGTTTTTATAGCGTTACCGTTGATTATGGTTGGAGAGGTAAAGTTACACCTGAAATGCCGGGTTATACCTTCGATCCGCCTAACAAAGATTACCCAAAAGTTACAAGCAACCAGCTTAATCAGGATTACGTTGCTACGATAAGACAATTTACTGTTTCAGGTGTGGTACGGATGGATGGTGCGCCGATGGAAGGCGTGATGATGGAAGGCCTGCCGGATGCCCCGATTACAGGTAGCAACGGTACTTACAAAGCCGATGTACCTTACGATTGGGCTGGGTCGGTTATACCGTCAAAGGAGGGTTACATGTTCACACCAAACACTATATCATACACTTCCGTTACAAGGGATACGGCGAATCAGAACTATAGTGGTGCCGTAATTACTTATGAAATATCCGGTTCTGTTGGCGTAGAAGGGGTGGTAATGAACGGCCTGCCGAACAATCCGACCACAGACAGGAATGGCAATTACAGTGCCGCTGTTAAATACAACTGGAGCGGCACGGTTAAGCCGGTGAAAGAGGGTTACACTTTTGAGCCAGCCGAAACACCATATTCTGAAGTCATGAATGCTTATGCTAGTCAGGATTACTTTGCTAATGAAATTACTTTCATGATATCAGGCTCGGCTGGGTTGGACAACGTGGAAATGAAGGGTTTTCCGGAAGATGTTGTTTTTACCGATATGGACGGCTATTACAGTGCTAATGTCCCTTGGGGCTGGAGCGGAACCGTTAAACCGGAAAAGCCGGGTTACAAATTCGAAGACCCCGCTACAATAAATTACACTAAAGTGATAAGCGACAAGACCGAGCAGGATTACACTTCGACACCGATTATATTGACCATTGCCGGCTCTGTCGGTATGGAAGGCGTAACAATAGATGGCTTGCCGGATAATCCGGTTACCAGTGCAGGCGGCATGTTCAGTGTCAATGTTCCCTGGGGCTGGACTGGCACAGTCATGCCTATGATTGACGGTTATGAATTTACACCGTCTTCTAAACCGTACACAAATATTACTACCGACCAGAAGAATCAAAGATTCACTGCAAAACAGGTTACATTTACAATTAGCGGTTCTGTTGGAATGGCTAGTGTAGCGTTGAGAGGCCTGCCGGGCAGACCTGTTATAAGTAATGCCGATGGTATTTATACCGCAGAGATTCCTTACGGCTGGAGCGGCACAGTGAAACCGATAAAGGCCGGTTACACCTTCAACCCCCCTGAGATTACGTACTCTGAGCTTTTAGGCCCTGAGGTTAGTCAGGACTATTTTGCGGCTTTGGAAAAACGTACCATTTCAGGTACTATACGTTCTGAAAAGGGCGAGCCTGTCGAGGGTGTATTCATCGTGGCAGATGCAGGTGGAGGTTCCAGCGACACCGACACTAACGGCAGGTATGAACTGACCGTGGATTACGGTTGGCGCGGTACGATAACACCTACAAAAGTGGGCCATAACTATAGGCCAACTAATAAACGACAAGCTGCGCCTGTTACCAAAGACCTTGTAAACCAGAACTTTGTTGCAAAAATACAGATGTTTACTATAACCGATGTTGTGCGGGTTGGTGGAACCGGCATCAAAGGTGTACAGGTCCGCGCAAATAATGGTGGAGGTACCACCGTCACCGACGCTTCGGGTAAATTCAGTGTTGAAGTGCCTTACAACTGGAGCGGTGAGATTTCACTGGCAATGGAAGGTTTTCAGTTTCCGGATAAGTCATATACTAACGTTACTCAAAATATGATGGAAGATATGACGGAAGAGGATTATCGCTCTATGCATAGGCCATCGCCAACACCTCCGGCTGCTGAACCTACGATAGATACTTTGCCGCCGGTTGAAGACTCTACGTTCCCCGGGGAATTTCCCACTGGGCCAACTACCACGGAGCCGGAAGAAGAATTGTCTGAAACGGATAAACTACTGAAAAGACTGGAAGAACTTTTGAGTAAGCCGAAGTCAGCCGCTGTAGTAGAATCAGGCGAAATCGTTGCGGAAGTACCGCTTATTAGTAATATCTTTGTTGATGAGGATATAATTGATGCACTCCAGGCCATCGCTACGACAGCGGACATTACCATTATTCCAGACGAAACGGTCGTCGGGTCTGTAACCTGTCAGCTTAAAGATATGCCGTTAGACACAGCGCTTGATATTGTCTTGGCCGGCACTCCGTATATTGTGAAGGAGACGCCCTATTATTACCTGGTTTGCTCCGGAGATGTCAAAAGCACAATGTTCACGAAAGTGAGCGAAACGCGCCGGGTAAAAATGAGCTACATTAGTGCAAGAGCGGCGGTGGGACTTTTGTCTTCTGCCTTCACGGATTACGTTCAGGCCGAAGTTGGACGGCCTGGAGCCGATACTTACACGGTGGTTATAACTGCCCCGCCGGCTTTAATGGAGCGTATCGTAGCGGACTTAAAGGAAATCGACCACCTGCCGTCTCATGTTTTGCTTGATGCGCGCAGTGTGGTAATGGAAAGCGGCGACCTGCTGAATATGGGTGTCGAGTGGGGTATGCCTACTATCAGTGCCGGAGGCTTTAGTAACGATCTGAAAGGACGCGGTGGGGATTTGCTCGACTTAGGTGGCAAGATAGCAGGGGCTATCACAATCGGATATACGCCTGATGCAACATTCACCGATTCGCTGAATATGGCGCTGAACTTGCTCTCTGAGAATGACGAGGCGACAATACTGGCAAAGCCCCAGGTCATGGCCCAGGACGGCAAGAGAGCCGAAATCAATGTCTTGACCGAAGAGTACTATATGCTGACTTCACCGGATATAGGTGCCATCTACTATACTCGAACTGAAATGGAAAAAATTGAGTCCGGTACCAAGCTGAGTATCACGCCCCATATAGGGGACAATAATGATATTACTCTGGACTTGGCTATCGAAGTCAGTGACAGCATACCGCGCGGCAGAGGAAACGACCTTCCGGTGGTTACACGGCGAACGGCTACTAACACCGTTAGTATTAAAAACGGCGGGACGGTTGCTGTGGCTGGCCTGACGGAGAACCGAACACGTTTATCCGAACAACGGGTTCCTGGCTTTAGTAGTATTCCAATAATAGGCTCGCTATTCCGTAATAAAAACGACACCAAGTCTGACCGGGAAGTTGCTGTCTTCATTACGGCACATATAATAGGCCGACCCGTCGAATTCGCTCAACCATCCACAGCTCAGGCTCCGATGATTCGGGGCGAAATGGAAATGGCTCCAGGTGGAATGGTTCCGGGCAGCAGAATAGCTCCTGGCGGCAGAATGACTCCAACCGGACGACCGATTGAAAGAGATTTTAAAATGAGACTTCGGGAGAGTTTATCACGGCCAATCAGATAAAGAACGTATGAAAAGGAGAGAAAAGAGCAGTGAAGCCGATGAGTAGTGAATCAAGAAATATTGGCGTGATTATTGCATTATTTTTACTGGCCTTTTTGGCTTTTGGCGTGGTTAGTTGCGTAAGTAGAAGTCTGCAGGTCGTACCCATTAGAAATCAGAACGTGCTTATATTAAGCTCCGACGATGTTGTAAGAGTGATGCGGAGAGCGGGCTTTTCGAATGGGCAGATTCTGGAATATGGAACAGACCTGCACGATGCACTGTCCCAGTCAGGAGCAGCTCAAATCAGGACAAGGAGGGGATTGCGAGCCGTTTTTGCAATCAAAGAAGATTCTGTGTACATCAGTTCCCGTTTTGGTAACTTCATTTACAATATGAACACAGGTTGGGTACCTCGGGAAAATTAACTTTTTGATGTAATGTGACAGTTAAGTGTAGCACTTTGGCTAAAAGGCGTCCAGTAAACATTTCCATCCAGCTTTGTGGAACCTCTGTAAACAAATCCCTGACCACAAGTATTTATACGTAGTGATGCTCTATTGAAGACATCAGGCCGGGGCTCATCATTGCGAGGCTCCCATCTTGCTTTCGTAAGAAAGCAGGGGGCCGAAGCAATCTCAAAAACAACGACCGCTTCTTATACCGTGCCTTCAAATACCAGTCCTTAGAAAGACACCCGGGCTGGAGCATATTTAATCACCTGCCAAATTGGCACGCAGACAAAATTTAGCAAAACGTAACTGTCTTTTATAGCTGTAATTACAGTTTTAGCCTGTTTGGGCACGCTGTTTGCACGGATTGAGTATTAGAGTATCTGTAATTGAAATTTCGTTTGCGCGAAAAAGGATTAGATATGAAATTCGACAAATTTACACTAAAAGCCCAGGAAGCTCTGGCAACTGCTCAGCAGATTGTGATGGCCAAATCGCATACTGTTATGTCGCCATTGCATTTGTTGAGTGCTGTTTGCAGCGACGAGGCTGGCATTGCGGTCGAGATTTTGAAAAAGATAGGTGCTAATGTCTCACGAATTAAACAGATGACCGAGAGCGAACTCGATAAATTGCCTCAGGGCAAAAGTAGTAATCAGCTTATGCCGGACCCTGCCTTCAGCCAGGTTGTCCTCGATGCGCAAAATCGCGCGGACAAAATGGGCGATGAATATTTGAGTGTGGAACATCTGTTTATTTCATTGGCCTCGGTGCAAAGCGATGCCAGAGAAATTCTGCGACTAAACTCCATCGAACCCGAACAGATTGAAAGCGCCTTAAAGGAGATTCGCGGGCCGGAAAAGATAACAGACCAGAATCCGGAGGACAAATACAAAGTGCTGGAGCGTTACGGAATCGACCTTTTGGAAATGGCTCGTAAGGGAAAGCTTGACCCGGTCATCGGAAGAGACGAGGAAATTCGGCGATGTATGCAGGTTCTGAACCGCCGGACGAAGAATAATCCCGTTTTAATCGGCGAGCCGGGCGTAGGTAAAACCGCGATTGTCGAAGGTCTTGCTCAACGGATAGTGACAGGTGATGTCCCTACAGGCTTGAAGAATAAAAGAGTCGTTGCTCTGGATATGGGAGCGTTAATAGCAGGAACAAAATTCAGAGGCGAATTCGAGGACAGGCTAAAGGCTGTCCTCAAAGAAGTCATCGCTGCGGGAGGGGAAATAATATTATTCATCGATGAATTGCATACCGTCGTAGGCGCGGGCAAGGCCGAAGGTTCTGTCGATGCGGGCAATCTGTTAAAGCCGTCACTTGCACGTGGTGATTTACGTTGTATTGGCGCGACTACCATCGATGAATATCGAAAGTATGTGGAAAAAGATGCGGCACTTGAAAGGCGTTTTCAACCGATTCTGATTGACCCGCCGAGCGTCGAAGAAACCATAGCTATCCTTCGGGGCTTGAAAGGCCGGTATGATACTCATCACGGTGTTCGGATTACAGACTCGGCCCTTGTCGCCGCTGCGACTTTATCGAATCGATACATAATGGACCGGTGGCTGCCGGATAAAGCAATAGATTTAATTGACGAGTCGGCTTCGAAACTAAGGATTGAAAATGATTCGCTGCCGGCCGGGCTGGATGGTATTCGCAGAAAGATTATTCAGCTTCAGATTGAGCGCGAAGCGCTGAGAAAAGAAAGCGATGATGCCAGTAAAGAAAGATTGAAAAATACCGAAAAACAATTGATACAATTACAAAAGCAGGACCAAAAACTCACGGAACAGTGGGAAGGTGAAAAAGGTGACATCGACCAGATAAAAGCTCTGAAAGAGAAACTTGAAAATGCTCAAAACCAGTTTGAAGATGCACAGCGCAAAGGCGATTTGGAGACGGCCGCACGCCTGAAGTACGAGACCATTACGAATTTGCAAAAAGAGCTTGAAGAAAAAGAGGCCCAGCTTTCCAAATCCGACAGAACAATAATCAGAAACGAAGTGACCGAAGAGCATATCGCCGGTGTTGTCTCCAAATGGACGGGAATTCCTGTAGCAAAGTTATTGAGCGGGGAACGTGAAAGATTAATGAAGATGGAAGAGGCGATTCGCCGGCGCGTAGTCGGGCAGGACGAAGCGGTCGCGGCACTATGCAATGCGGTTCGCAGAAGTCGTTCGGGATTAGGAGACCCGAATCGGCCGATAGGGACATTGCTGTTCCTCGGGCCGACCGGCGTGGGTAAGACCGAACTTTCCAAAGCCCTTGCAGATTTTCTTTTTAACGACCCGCACGCTATGGTGCGTATCGATATGAGCGAGTTTATGGAGCCGCACTCCGTTTCCCGCCTTATCGGCTCGCCGCCGGGCTATGTCGGCTACGAAGAAGGCGGACGATTAACCGAAGCCGTCCGGCGTAAACCCTATTCGGTGATTTTACTGGATGAGATTGAAAAGGCCCATCCCGATGTATTCAATGTGCTGCTGCAGGTTTTCGACGACGGCCGGTTGACCGACGGAAAAGGCAAGACTGTCGATTTCAAGAATACCGTTATCATTATGACAAGCAATATTGCTAGCCAGCGTATTCAGCAGTTGAGCGAGGAGTCCGGTGCCGACTGGGAAATCGAGGCTCACGTTAAAGATGCTTTGAAACAGGTTTTTAAGCCGGAGTTTTTGAATCGTGTTGATGAGATAATCGTCTTTCACGTGCTCGACAAAGAGCACCTCCGCCAGATTGTCGATATTCAACTGAATTACTTAGCTGAACGTCTGAACAATCGCGATATAAAGCTCGAATTTACCAACGGCGCCCGTGACCTGATTATGGATGAGGGCTACGACCCTGCCTTTGGCGCCCGCCCTTTGAAGAGGACAATTCAGCAGCGGCTGGAAAATCCCTTGGCTTCTGAGCTTTTAGCTGGAAAATTCTCCGATGGCGACGCGATAAAAATCAACGCCGACCGGCACAAATTCACATTCGAAAAGATATAAGGAAAAAAAGAATCCCGGAATTTTAAAATTTACCTTTGAAAAAGGCCGATTATATAGGTATAGTCGTTATAAGATTTTGGAGTTCTTTGTAGATGGCTCGAAATTACATGAAAAAACGTTCAACAAACCTTTCGACAGCGATGTGCTCGGCAGGCTCGTTTGTCGGAACAGTTGCGATGTTTTTTAGCTTTACCGGAATTTTGTTGATTAAGGAGACTGAGCCCTAAGAGAAACTTAAATACTTTCAGAAAAGAACAAAAGCCTTCCGGGGTTCAAAACTCCGGAAGGCTTTTTTATTTGGCTTCGGCAATTGGATATCAAGAAACAAAGGCTTTCGAGTCAGATTGGTTGAATGGAAATGTTATCCGGCAAAACTGTAAACGAGAGAATAAAGACAAAGGTGCTATGCGACATAAGTCCAAAGCAGCCCTTAATCCGGACTGCCCGCTTGGCCCTGAGGACATTTAAGCTTACAGATGCGCCGCAGATTCGACGCTTGGCTTCTAACAGGTCTGTTGCATCGATGATGCTTACGATGCCACATCCGTACGAAGATGGTATGGCCACGAAATGGATAATCAGGCAAAACAAAGACTTTAAGCTTGGCTTAGCTGTCTGCTTTGCAATTGTTCACCGCAATAATGACTGTTTGATGGGTGCAATTGGATTGAATATACATAGGGTTTTTGAAAGAGCAGAGCTAAGCTATTGGCTTGGCAAACCATACTGGGGCTGTGGATATTGCACAGAGGCGGCTGAGGCCGTCTTGAGGTATGGCTTCGAAAACTTAAAGCTTAATCGCATCTACGGCCACCATTTCAAAACAAATCCTGCCTCAGGACGGGTCATGCAAAAAATCGGCATGTCCTATGAAGGTTGTCGAAGACAGCATGTGAAGAAATGGGGCATGTTCCAGGATGTCGAAATACACGGAATTTTGAAGAAAGATTATGAACAGTTAAGGAGGTAGTGTGGGGAAATATAAGATTTGTCTTGCAGTTTTAATCCAGGGCCGGTGTAAGCAGTGCCGCAGGGCATGATAAGCCGTTCAGGCACTGTAAATTTTTTCAGAGTGTGATTAGAAATTCTATTCAGGAGGTTGGGGTATCAGAGGGTCGAGTAATTTAATAAGTTCCGGAATACGTTCCGATGCTACGCGCCATATTCGTTCCACAAGAATCTCGCCGTATTCGTGAGCGAGGATGTTACGCTGGGCAATAATTGAATGCCACGGTATTTCCGAATGGGCGTCTCTGAAGGTCGAAGAAACATGTCCGGCAGCTTCTCCAATTACCAGCATCTGCCTTTCGATAGCATAGCGAAGGACTTTGTTAGATCGAAATTCTTCGTAGTTTATGCCTTTTACGAATTGAGCTATTTCGCAAGCCGCTTCTCTCATATCCCAAAGCAAAGCAACATCTCGTTCTTCAGGCTGCATAGATAACCTCCATATTCTTTAGGATATTACGTTTGCGGAAGGGATTTCGCAAACCGGCTTTTTCCACTATATCCACTTTGTGAGCAAGAATGGCTTTTAACTGTTCCTGTATCTGTGCTAAATCGAACAGACTGTATCCACAATTGTCGGCGAAGGTTACTAATATATCAATGTCACTGTCTGGGCGAAAATCGTCCCGCAGCACAGAACCAAACAGAGCTAATTCGGTTATTTTCCACTGCCGACAAAAATCTGCTATCTTCTCTTCCGGCAGGTTAATTCTACGAAACTTCACTATTATTCTCCTGATTATATTTAGTTTCTGCTTTGTTTCTCTATAGCACAACTGCTTTTTGTAGTCAAGCCTGTCGAGCCACTTGTTGCATGCGATATTTTATAAATTTACAGGAACACCTTTGTCCCTGAGGTATTCTTTAATTTGCTTTATTGTGTAATTTTCGAAGTGTGTGATTGAAGCCATAAGCACCGCATCAGCGCCTCCGTTGACGATGGCATCGTAGAGATGTTCGAGTGTTCCTGCTCCGCCGGATGCAATCACAGGGATATTGACCGCATCGGTAACGGCTCTATTAAGCTCATTATCATAACCCGCCTTGGTACCGTCGGCGTCCATGCTCGTAAGCAAAATCTCACCCGCCCCTAATTTTTCGCTCTTAACAGCCCATTCAACCACATCAATATCGGTCGGTTCCGAGCCGGCCTTTACGCACACCTGCCATTTGCCCGCCCGCTCCTTCGACCGCCGTGCATCAATGGCAAGAACAACACACTGATTCCCAAAACGCTGAGCGGCCTCGGTAAGCAGATTCGGATTTTGAACCGCTGCGGTATTCACAGATACCTTTTCAGCACCGCTTCGCAGAAGCTCATCCATTTGCTCGACTGTTTGTATGCCGCCTCCTACCGTAAACGGGATAAATACATTCTCGGCAACCTTTTCAACGAGTTCGACGATTGTCTTGCGCGAGCGAATGGTTGCGGTAATATCGAGGAACACCAGCTCATCGGCGCCGGTGTCACTGTATCTTGCTCCTAACTCCACGGGGTCGCCCGCATCACGAAGATTCAGAAAATTGATGCCCTTGACCACCCTGTTGTCTTTGACATCGAGACAGGGAATAATTCTTCTTGTCAGCATTCTAAAGATTTCCGTTTACAAGTATCATAGAAATTCTGTAAAACCTTCAACCCGGCCTTGCTGCTCTTTTCCGGGTGAAACTGCATCCCGTATATATTTCCCTTCTGCACCGAGGCAGGCAGCTCAAATCCGTAATCTGTAAATGCCACTTTGGCTTGGCTGTCCGTGACATCCGCGTAGAAAGAATGCGCGAAATAAAAATGTTTTTCGCTCCCAAGCCCCGCGAACAAATCCATCTCTTCGTTCAGCTTCACTAAATTCCATCCCATATGCGGAATCACCCGCCCCGCTGGAATCGGAACAACATTGCCGCTCAACAATCCAAGACCGTTGTGCCGGCCGTACTCGCTGCTTTGCTCGAAAAGCATCTGATACCCCACACAAATACCCAAAAGGGGCTTTCCACCCAAGGCGACCTCTTTTATTAAAGCAGCAAGAGGGCCTAAGGCGCTTACGGCATAGCCGAACGCCGCAACACCGGGCAAAACGATTCCCGTCGCATTCTCAACCACTTCAGGCGCGCAGCTAAGCTTTACCTCGCAGCCGATATACCGAAATGCGTTACATACACTCTTGACATTACCCACATTGTAATCGATAACGACTATCATAATTTGCCATTGACTATTTACTACTGACAATTTACTATTTGGAACGGCCTGTGAAGGCACGGAACAATTATTCTAAATTTTAAACGGGAAATAGTAAATAACAAATGTGTGGTATAGTAGCTTACCTGGGTAAAAAACTCGCTCAGCCCATTCTAATCGAAGGGCTAAAAAGACTGGAATATCGTGGTTACGATTCTGCCGGTCTCGCCCTGTTGGGCAGCGGCGCTCTAAGAATTAAAAAAACCAGCGGCAGAATCAGCGCTCTGGAAGAAATTTTAGATGAGCCTGATAAAACCGAGACTTTTGGTATCGGCCACACACGCTGGGCCACACACGGGCAGCCCAGCACCACCAACGCACATCCTCATCTGGACTACACAGGCAAGATAGCAATAGTCCATAACGGCATCATCGAAAATTACGAAACGTTGAAAACCTGGCTGCAAAACGAAGGAGTTCCATTCACCACTGAAACCGATACTGAGGTCATAGCAAACTTAATCGGTTATTTTTATACCAAAGACGACAATGGCAAGGGGCAAAAGTCCGAGGGACAGAATAAATTCGAATGGGCGGTTCAGCAGACCCTTCAAAAACTGCATGGTACTTTCGGCCTGGCGATTATATGCTCGGATTTCCCAGATATCCTAATCGGCGCCAAAAGGGGCAGCCCCTTGATTTTAGGTCTGGGAGAAAATGAATATATCTTGGCCTCAGATGCTGCTGCAATTGTAGAGCATACGACTCAGGCGGTATATCTTGCCGACAACGAGATGGTCACTATCGGTCCCGAGGGTTTCAACACAAAAACAATCGACAATGTCACCATCAGCAAAGAGCTGAGCCGGATTGAATTTTCACTGGAACAGATAGAGTTGGGCGATTTCTCGCACCACATGCTAAAAGAGATTTTTGAGCAGCCCAAAGCTTTGAGCACCTGCATGGGTGGACGAATAGACCGCCAGAATAAAAGGATTAGACTCGGTGGTATAGCCTCATACCTGCGCGACCTGACGCGTACCAGACGGCTCATCCTGACCGCCTGCGGAACAGCGTTCCACGCCAGTCTGGTCGGCGAATTTTTATTTGAGCAGCTTGCGCGTATCCCGGCCGAAACCGAATATGCCAGCGAATTTCGATATCGTAATCCTATCATCGAAGATGGCACAGTCGTTATATCAATAAGTCAATCGGGAGAGACTCTCGATACCCTTGCGGCGGTGGAGGAAGCCAAAGAGCGTGGCGCAACGGTACTCGGACTTGTAAATGTCGTCGGCTCTTCCATTGCCAGAGCCACCGATGCAGGAATATATTTACACGCAGGCCCCGAAATTGGCGTCGCCAGTACAAAGGCCTTTACAGCGCAGGTGGCGGTCCTGACAATGCTGGCCATTGAATTAGGCAGAAGAAAACACATCAGCAGCGACCAGGCAAATATGTATATTAATGAATTGTCCGAAATTCCTGATAAGATAAGCACAATACTCGAAGATTCCGACCACATTAAACAAATCGCCTCGGCGAACATTGACCAGAACAACTGGCTTTTCCTTGGCAGAGGCTTCAATTATCCTGTTGCGCTCGAAGGGGCCCTGAAACTCAAAGAAATAAGTTATATTCACGCCGAAGGCCTGCCGGCTGCGGAGATGAAGCACGGCCCGATTGCTTTGATTGCGGATGGCATGCCTGCGGTTTTCATCGCCACCGCCGGGCCGCAATATGATAAGATTATGGGCAATATCGCTGAGGTCAGGGCACGCGGCGGTAAAACCATCGTTGTCGCTACCGCCGGTGATGAAAATATCAAACGACACGCCGACCATTTAATCACCATTCCAGAAGCACCGGAACTGCTACAGCCAATGCTGACCGTTGTACCGCTGCAATTATTAGCCTATCACGCTGCCTTACTGCGCGGGCATGATGTTGATAAACCTCGAAACCTTGCAAAAAGCGTTACGGTCGAGTGATTCGCGGAGAATCGAAGGATGAAATTCACAAGTCGAAATTCACCCCGTTCGGGTTTCACTCTCATCGAGTTGCTGGTTGTCATAGCAATCATCGCTCTCTTGCTTTCTATTCTTATGCCGGCGCTCAGAAAGGTAAGAATATTAACGAAGCGTCTGAAGTGTGCCCACAACCTAAAGCAAATCGATTTAGCTGTACACATGTACCTTAACGAAAACGGTAACACGTATCCTTGCGCCCAGGACCCTCTGCCGGCGGGTTACTGGCTGTGGATGGGACGTGGCTGGCGATTGCATGTAGAGCCTTATCTTGGTGGTAATATCGATGCAAACAATCCTTCGGTTCTGTTCTGTCCGGAAGACCGCGTCTCCAAAGAAAAATACGAATCCACAAGTTACTCCTATTCGATGGCCTTTTACCACAGCCCGGAGCAGATTGAAGATATGAACAGCCCGACGGACACCTACCAGAATCCTCAGCTCTCTATTCCGCAACAAAGCCTGAACGTGGCTCACCCCTCCGGAAAGATTCTTATCGGCGAATGGCTCAGCAATCATTCACCCATTGATGATGATAATGGATGGTGGTGCTGGCAGGGCTGCAGGAATTTTCTGTTCGTTGACGGCCAGGTCTGTTTTCTCAAAGCCGAACAAATTCGACCCGCTCGTGATGGTTTCCCGGACGCAAACCTGACAATAAAAGGCATAAAAGGCATTGATTACGGCCCATAGCAAAAACTTACTTGCAATGTTCATTTTTTTTTCGTATAAACGTAAGTTCTGAATAAACTTCTATTGTGAATGGAGAATTGAATAATGAAAGAATTGAAGAAACTCGAAGCATGGTTTGTAACAGGAAGCCAACATCTATATGGGCCAAAAACCCTAAAGCGGGTGGCCGAAGACTCACAAAAAATTGCCCAGGCTCTGTCGCGCTCCGAACAGATTCCCGTTAAGGTCGTCTTCAAACCCACACTGACTACGCCGGATTCCATCTATGAACTCTGCACGAAGGCGAACGTAGCTCCGAACTGTATCGGCCTGATAACCTGGATGCATACCTTCAGCCCCGCTAAGATGTGGATTGCTGGTTTAAAGGTGCTCCAAAAGCCTTTTGTGCACCTTCACACACAGTACAATCGTGATATCCCCTGGGATTCGATTGATATGGACTTTATGAACCTCAACCAGTCGGCACACGGCGGCCGTGAGTTTGGCTTTATCTGCACTCGCATGAGAAAGAACCGCAAGGTGGTGGTTGGTCACTGGCAGGACAATCAGGTCCGGGCCAGGCTTGGCACCTGGGCTCGGGCGGCCTGCGCCTGGCACGATGCTCAGGGGGCAAAGATAGCACGATTCGGAGACAACATGCGTGAAGTGGCCGTTACCGAAGGTGATAAAGTTGAAGCACAGAAGCAGCTTTGTTATGCGGTTAACGGATACGGCATCGGCGACCTTGTGGCCTATATCGACAAGGTTAGCGATAAGGATATCAGCAAACTCGCGAAAGAGTATGATGCCATGTACGAAGTGGCCAAAGCTGGCAAACAGGGCGGTAATAAACGCAAGTCCGTGCGCGAAGCCGCCCGTATCGAGCTTGGTATGAGGGCATTTTTGGAAGATGGTGACTTCAAAGGATTCACCACAACTTTCGAGGACCTGCATGGCCTCAAACAGCTTCCTGGCTTGGCCGTTCAGCGACTGATGGCCGACGGTTATGGCTTCGGTGCAGAAGGTGACTGGAAAACAGCAGCTTTAGTTCGTGCCATGAAAGTGATGGCTTTAGGGCTTAAAGGCGGCACGAGCTTTATGGAAGACTACACTTATCACCTCGACCCGGCGGGGGAAAAGGTCCTGGGCGCTCATATGCTCGAGGTTTGCCCGTCCATCGCAGAGGGCACAGCGAAACTGGAAGTTCACCCACTGGGCATAGGCGGCAAGGCCGACCCGGTGCGCTTGGTCTTCGATGTACTGCAAGGTCCCGGCCTGAACGCCTCTGTTATAGACATGGGCAATCGCTTCCGTATGATAGTCAATGAGGTCGATGTAGTTCCGCCGGACGCCCCCTTGCCGAAACTTCCGGTTGCCAGGGTAGTCTGGGTTCCTAAACCTAATCTCAAGGTCGGTGCCGCTGCCTGGATTCTTGCAGGTGGTGCTCACCATACGGGATTCAGCATGGTCATCAATTCGGAGCATATGGAAGATTTTGCCGATATGGCCGGCATGGAATATCTGCTGATTGGTGCCGATACAAGCCTAAGCCAGTTCAAAAAAGAAGCTCGCTGGAACGAGATATACTATATGCTCGCTAAGGGACTTTAAGAAAAATGTCTGTTACTGTTATCCCGACTGTGGCATTAGTCAACATGTTCTGCTAAAAACATCAGCGCGTAGGGTGTGCAACTTGTTGCACACGCAGACACTGATGGAAAATAAAACGCACAACAGACTAAGTTCGCGCATCGAGAATCCAGAATCCGCCATTGGGCGTCCTGTGGAGAGTATCCCATTGTGCTGCCTGCGGTTCGGTACTATTTTTATTTACTGCGTTTCTTACAGGACTGCGAATATTTACCTGCCTATAAGGCAGCTGTATGTTCCTCATGCTGGCCTCCGGCAGCACCAGAAACGAACAACATTCAACAGCCGAGATACGCTTCACGAATTACGAGATACGAAATAAAATCGCGCAGCGATTCCACAATTTTGCATTTTACATTTTTATTTTTATTTCGCTATTTTTCAATTCCCATCACATCGGTCATTGAATACAGGCCTGGCTCTTTGCCGACGAGCCACTTCGCCGCCCTTAACGCCCCTCTGACGAATGTGTCCCTGCTGTTTGCGGTATGATTAAGTGTCACCGTCTCGCCGAGCGTTCCGAAGATAACCGAATGAACGCCGACAATATCACCGGCCCGAACCGCGTGCATGCCGATAGCGCCTTTTTGCCGCAGCGTATCTCTGCCGCTCCTGCCGTGAGTAAGAGATTCATTTATCTCCCTGCCGGTTGCCTCACAAATATTCTCAGCTAACGTAAGAGCGCTCCCGCTGGGTGCATCTTTTTTGAAGCGATGATGCTGTTCGATTATCTCTATATCATACTCATCGCCGAGCATCGTCGTGACTTTCCCGACGAGGTTAAACAGAACATTCATCCCAACGCTCATATTGGTGCCGTATATAATGGGAGTTTTCTCCGATGCCGCTTCTATCTTTTCGCGCTGCTTCTCATTTAAACCTGTAGTGCCCGATACCAGAGCGGCCTTGTTCTCAAGACAATAATCAACAGTTTTATCAATCGATTCAGGCAGCGAAAAATCAATCGCTACATCGCCACCGGCAGTGAAAACATCAGCCAATTCAATATTGATAGCTCCCACTCCCGCGATAAGGCCGGCATCTTTACCGATATCAGGATGACCTTGTTTTTCCACCGCCCCGATGATATCGAATTCGCCCGATTCGACCGCCAATGCAACGATGCGCCTGCCCATGCGACCGGCCGCACCGACAACTACAAGTTTAGCCTTCATTTTTCAGCTCCTTAAATTGCTTGCCATAGATAGAGCAATTTAATCTATAACTACCGCTAAAATCAAACAATAAAAGTGCCGAAACTGGATTTCAAGCCATGTATGGTGTGCTATTTAGCACAACTTGCCTAATTTCCCTCCGCATTTTTTCCTATGAAGATTATTGTCTTTTGTCTATGGTCTTGCGTCTAAAGTCTTGTGTCTTACTTTTTTCCCTTGCATTTCCCACTTTTACACCGTAATATTTCATTGTCGTGCGGACGTTTATTTTTAAGGTAGTATGGGCAACTCTGCCGCTCATGTTGACAATAGTTTTATCCGGAAACCATATAAACATAGTTAGAGGTGAAAAAATAAAGGAAGATCAATGGAGACGAACAATTTAAGCGCGAAGAAAAACCGGCCTGTTTTAGTTTGGGTTATATCAATATTTTATTTAATTTCATTTCCCTTAACTATCCTTTCATTTGGCCTTTTTTTTATTTTCCGTAACATCTTTCCTCTAACTGCAGGACAAGAAGCATATTTCAATAATCTTACAACTTTTGACTATGGTTATACTGTTCTTTTAATGGGAATTAATTTAGCCGGAGCAATATCACTATTCCTGTTACGAAAAACAGCTTTATATTTATTCGCTGGCGGACTAACAATAGGTACATTATACACAATCTGGCGTATTTCAACAAAAGGTTGGCTTCAGGCCATGGGAGTGGGCGGACCAATCGAAGGGAATTTAATAATCCAGGTGGCTAGTATAATCGGGGCACTAATTGGGGCATGCATCGGTTATGCGATTAGCATTGCAGTATGCGTATATGTTTGGAAATTAAAAAAAGATAAAATCTTAACGTAATTTTCTAACAACTCGCTTTATGTTAGAAGTTTCATAATTACCCCCCCAGAAGACTACGAGGGATGGCAGCCACTGAATGAGCGAAGCGAATGGAAAAAATCATCTAACTTTAGTAGGGTGGCGGCTTGCTTGGCTCGGCGGAAGCTATAGCGAAGCCGGCCCCCACCGATTCTAAATCCTATCCATCATCGCGATGTGGCAATCTCTCCTCATCGTCATTTCTGCCTTAAGCACGCCCAAGGCGGACCGTAAATAGCCTTTAGCCCTGAGCGCAGTCGAAGGGGAAGCGAACGCAGTGGAGAAATCTGGCTTCTGTGCCAGATGCGCTTCCTTAGCCTGCCCTGCCTGTCTCACCGTTTTATCTCGCCGTCTCGTCTCGCCGTAGCGTAAGCGAAGGCGGAAGCGTAAGCGAAGGTGGAAGCTTTAGCGAAGGCGGGAGCGTAGTCGAAGGGATATACGAAAATGTCATTTCGAGCTTGTCGAGAAATCTGTTTAAAAAGCTTTCGCGCAGCGATTCCTCAATTTTGCATTTTACATTTGAACTTTTTATTTTTCAAAGTCTCCACGGCGCACGCAGGCTGCGAGTAAGCATATTATTGGCCGCCGAGTCGTTGATAAAGCGTTCTTTCTTCGGGTCCCACTTTAATTTCCGGCCCAGCAGCATCGCAATATTACCCAGATGACAAACGCTTGCCGAACGATGCCCAATCTCCGCCGTACAAATTGTGTCCTTCCGGCTCTTAATACAATCCAGAAAGTTCTGCTTATGGTCATTGCTGTTATACAGGTGCATTTCATCCGGCTTGATTTTCGCCGTCAAAAGCGACTTCGGCTCTGCATCGATTTTAGCACGTGACACATCGACCCATCCCTCGCTTCCCTCGAAACGTGTATGCCCACTACTGCTTTTAAGGAATAATTTCACGCCGTCCGCGTATGTGTACTCGATATTTTCGTTCTGGGCGGTTGTAAACAATCCGGTCTTCGGGAAATCACCCCGCCCGACAATTTCAACCGGCCCCGTATCATCGGCCCCTTTACCCCACTGCGCGATATCGAGAAAATGAGCGCCCCAGTTGGTCATCTGACCGCCGGAATAATCCAGAATGAAACGAAACTGGTAGTGACATCGCTGTGTCGTATAAGGCTCCCACGGCGCAGGCCCCAGCCACATATCATAATCAAACCCTTCCGGCACCGGCTCAGGACTCCACGTCGGCGGGCACGTACGGTTATTACCATGAATTCCAACTCTTATAGTACGCAGCTCCCCGATTCGGCCGTTGCGAACCAGCTCGCACGCCTGCCGAAACTCGCTGCTCGAACGCTGCTGAGAGCCGGTCTGAAAAACCCGCCCATACCGCTTCACCTCATCGGCAAGTACACGTCCCCCGCCTATAGTCAGCGTAAGCGGCTTTTCGCAATACACGTCCTTGCCCGCCCGAACCGCCGCGACCGACATCGACACGTGCCAATGGTCGGGCGCGGTAATTGTTACAGCATCGATATCACCACGCGCCAGCAGCTCGCGAAAGTCACCATAGCAGGAATTTCTACCAAGGCCGATTGCCTCGCGGGCTTTCTCCATGTAGCCAGCATCGACCTCGCATATCGCCACCACCTCACAGTCGGACTTGGCATTAAATCCTTTCATATTTCCCATGCCCTGGTTCCCTGTACCGATGCAGCCCATCGTAATACGATTACTGGGCGCACCTGCACCGAACACCGAAGAAGGAACGATTGTCGGCCAGGCTATCACTGCCCCCGCGGCCGCCGCCGAGCCTTTCAAAAACTGTCGTCGAGTCACTTTACCTTTTCTGCACTTCATCATTTTTCCCTTTTTATTTTTTATCAGTCATTGTTACCTAATCAAGAGCCTTGATTCTTATGCTCCGAAACTCTATATAGTCACTGTCACTATGCCCGCAAAAGCCGATATGCCCTTTGCTCCGCTTCAGCCCCGGATGCTCTCTTCCATCAATTGTCTTGGGCGTGCTTGCCTTTTCTATGTCCGCATCAACGATAGTCGTACCGTTAAGCTTAACCGTAATACGATTGCCTTTGGCGATAACCTCTTCAAAATTCCACTGCCCCACAGGTTTAAGATAACCGCGATTGGCCGGCACAACGCCGTAAATAGAACCGTGAAACTGATAGGGCTTAAGATTTCCATATTTTTCCGAGGTGTTGTCTAAGATTTGAATTTCCATCCCCATATACGCTGGGTCACCGGAAAGAGGGGAACGAATCGCAAGGCCGTTATTAGCGCCCGGCGTAAGTTTGAACTCGAAGCGAAAAATAAAATCGCCGTATTCGTCCGCTGTGAACAGGTTACCACCCTCGTGTTCGGGCTTTAAAATAATCCTGCCATCCTCGACCATGTAACCTTTCGTACTGCCCGTCCATCCCGCCAGGTCCTTACCGTTAAACAGTAGTTTGAAGCCCCCGGCCTTTTCCTGCTCCGTAAGCCTGTTGGTTATCTCACGAATAAATATATTCCTGAAATACAGCGGGCTGTTATGTGCCTGAAGCTCTATCTGGCCGGTCGGATATATCGGCTTATCACGCTCCCAGTAATTCTCTAACACAACATTATCGACCACCGGCACATCGTTAAGATACACCGTCACCAGCTCGCCTATCATAACAATCCTGAACGTGTTCCACTGCCCGACCGGCCTGTCGGCAACCTTCGACGGCTTGTCCGGCCCTTTCTTATTATTAAACAATCCGCCCGAGCCGATTTCTCTATCCTGCGAATCCCAAATCTGCACCTGCGGCGAGCCCCGCAGATAAATCCCGCTGTCCCCGCCTTCTTCAATCTTCCAGTCCACTAACATCTCGAAATCGCCATAGTCTTGCGCCGTGCACAGGCTTTGAAACCCTTTGCCGTCGAAGCAAAGCACGCCATCGGCCACCTTCCAGTGCGCCCGCATGTCCTCATCCGCTTTCGCCTGCGCTTTGGCTAATTCTTCCCGGCTCATCTTATCCCGACTCTTCGGGTCGCCCACCAATCCCTTCCAGCCGGTAAGGTCCCTGCCGTTAAACAGCGACACAAATCCCTCTGGCCTCGACGCGACGCGGCGGGCTGGCGGCTGATTCGATACATCCATCGCACCCTGCGCATACCCCGCACAAACGATAACAACTACAGAAGCAATAATTACAAAGTGTTTCGAGCCGTTTGTGAGTTTCTTCATTTTCGCTTCCTCCTTTTCAGACAGCCATACAGAAAGGCACACGACAAAAGGACGATAACGCGGGTTATCAAAAAGGGTGAAAGAGGGGACTCGAACCCCCGACCCCTGGATCCACAATCCAGTGCTCTAACCAACTGAGCTACTTTCACCATAACTGTCCAGGCACAGCCTGACCGAAGAGCCAATTGTATCAGCCCAGCCTGTTTTCGTCAATGCCCCACTTGCCTGCCAAAAATTCTCTTGAAAAATCCCGAATTTTATGGTATAACACCGCTTACAATTGAATATTAGTTATCATTAACTCACGAATCACGATTCACGAAACATCCCATGGAGATTTTGTGTGCCTAAATTTTCCGTCCTGACAATCTCAAATTCTCAATTCTTCATTCTCAATTCTTCATTTTCATCCCACGAGACAATTATATTTATCTCACTGTCACTCAATTCTTGCCTTCATCCTGAACATCAAGTAGATTTAACAGTAGTAATTACTATACCAGTCAAATGAAAGCCAGATATGCGGTTGATGAAAGTGTGAACAATACAGATAACAATAAACAACGCCAAAAGCCGCAAACAAGCGCCTTGGCGATAGCATCATTTATTTTAAGCCTTTTGGCAATTCTCGCTGTAATACTGTCAATCCACAGAATCGAGACCATACAAAGCCTACCTGTTTGCCTCATAGCCGAGACACCAATGTATAGACTCGTGCACAGCCTTTGTATCATCCTGCCGACAGGTTCACTTGCGGCCGGTATCGTGGCCCTTATAAGAATGCTCCGAAGCCACAGCAGACTATGGGGCATAATCTTGGCCGCAGGCGGCATAGCTGTTTCGCTGACCGTACTCGTTCTCTATTGGTTCAATTTGACACGCCTTGCATCTGAATACCTGTATTAATCCCATAAAACACTAAAAAATATTTAGCCACCCATTTTACTGCGGGATTTTTTGACTGTGCCTTCATTTATTAAGGGGTTATTTACTGCGGAGTTTATCCGGCTCCGACGGAACAAAGCTGCGCGAAAATTCCACAAAGAGTTTGCGTCGTTGAATTTTTCACGAACAGAGCCCCAAGTGTAAGCGCGGGGTCGTTTAACTATCCGCAAGCCACAGTTTACCCCGTGAGATAGCAATGCTTATCTCACCGGGGCCTAATCTCTAATTCACTAATCAACTAAATTTTCCCTTGCCTTCTCCCTTCTTCCACCGTAATATTATCTCATCGCGCGGACGTTAATTTTGAAGGCAGGATGGGTTTTAGCCCATGCTGATAATATCCTTATATGGAAACCATATATACATAGTTAGGTTTCCATAAAGAAATATAATCTACCTTCATAAAAGATGTATTGGATAATGATTAATCAACCTGCTAGTTAATAAAAGGAGTAGCAATGGAATCCATCATTACGGCGGTGATTACTGCTATTGCATCCGTCATTGTTGCTTTAATACAGGCTAATTCTGCTAACAAACAAGCGAGGATATTACGACAGAAGGCGTTACGGACGGCAACTCCCTCAGCAAAAC